>JBGPOB010000001.1:0-32100 GCA_041487815.1 Xanthobacteraceae bacterium
CAACCCGCCTGCCCCGCCCTCGCCGATCACGGAAATCGCCGCGGTTACAAACGCCGACACCGCGGCACCACCTGCGCCTAGCTCACGTGCACCCTTGGCGGACGCAGCCCGCGCAGCGCCCCTCCCTGCGGTCGCGGCTGAATCCCCGCCGCAACCACCCGGTCCGCTGTCATTTGCAGCGATCGACCGGCACGAGAGCCTGCCGAACCACAGCGGCTGGATGATCCAGGTCGGGGCGCTGGAAACGCTTGAAGCCGCCCATCAACGCATCGCGATCGTCCGTGCCAAGGCCGCGAACCTGCTCAATCATAGCAGCGCGTTCACCGAGCCCGTCGCCAAGGGCGACCGGACGCTTTATCGCGCGCGTTTTGCCGGGCTTGAGAAGGCCAGCGCGGAAGCGGCCTGCAAGGCGCTCAAGCGCGCCGACATCGTCTGCATGGCGATCAGGAATTGAAACCGATTGGTAACCACCGCCGTGTGAAGCTGATGACCTTGCGCATCGGAAACGGCCGATCGCGCACCGTAACTTGCAGTAGAGTTAGGTTGTCACTCAGCGATGGCGTCTCAAAAGTACATCCTTGGCTTCATTGACGCGGGCCGCGAGATACGTCGACCCCCCTTGGTCGGGGTGCAATTTCTTCATCAGCAAACGATGAGCCCGGCTGATTTCGGACGCCGAGGCGCCCGGCGCCACGCCAAGGATCTGATAGGCCTCCTGTTCCGTCATTTTGCCGGAGGACGGCGGGCCAGCCTCCCGCGCTGCCGCACCACCATCAGCGTGTTCACGCCAGCTGGGGTCCCGGCGGTCGAGATAAGCGCCGAGTAGCGCGCGGCTCTCCTCATCGATGTCGCGCAACAGCGCCATCAGCGTCGCCACATCGAGCGCATCAAGCGTAACGCCCTGGTAGCGTCCGGCGAGGACGCGGCCGGACATCGCGCCGCTATCGTGGTCGAGCTCCATTTCCACGAATGCGGAGCGCACGCGCGAAACCTGGCCGGTGCTTTTGGTCGCGCGCTGCCCGAAACCCGCCGCTCTGAACGGCCCCCAGCCAAGCAACCCCAGCCCGGTGGCGCCGAGCGGAACCGCGATCGCGAGTTGGCCGCGGAATGCAAGAAACGCCGCTGCGGCCACGGCCGCGACGCCGCCGGCCGTCCGCATCCCGAGCGCAAGCCCCTTCGGATTGGCTTTCGTGAACACGTTGAGCGCCCACATCACGATCAGCAGCGCGACAATACCGATGATAATCGTGGGCATGGCTATTTCATCTGTTGCAACAGGCGCGTCGCTGCGGAATTGCCGACCGCCGCCGCCAACGCCTTGCGGCCGCCGGCGGCATAGGCAGCCACCGCGCGCAAGAGCTCCGCCAGCTCATGCGCCGCACCCGGCGTGAACCGGCAGTAGGCGCCGTTCGACAGCTGCGCAATGGCGCGAAACGCGTTGGCCGCGATCGGATCGTCGCCCTCCTGAAAGATGAAGGCGGGAACGCCGAGCAGGCCAAGTTCCCCCGCGAGCGCACAGAGGTCGTCGAGTTTTTCTTCCATCGCGTCGCCGACAAACACCAGCGCCTGCACCTTCTGGGTCTCACATTCACGGCGGGCATGCGCCAGCACCTTGCCGATCTGCGTGTGGCCGCCCCGGCAGTCGATCTTTTCCATCAACGCAGCCAACTCGCGCGCATCGGACACCCAGCGCGAGGCGCGGCACTCGCCGAACCCGCGGTAATAGACGAGCTGGATATCGAGCCCGCCGATGGCGGCGGCTTCGCGAAACATGTCGGCCTGCAGCGCGCAAGCCATGTCCCAGGTCGGCTGCCGGCTCATCGTAGCGTCGAGCGCAAACGCCAGCCGTCCGCGCTGGCCGTGCGCGCGGGAGGAAGGCGACAGCGCGCCCGCGGTTTTCAGGAACGCGTCGATATCCGCCCGCGCGTTGGACGATATCGGGTTTTTGCCACCCAACTTGGCGTCGGCATCGCGGTCATCGGCCATGGGATTTGCGCCCGTAACAGGTCATGCCAACTATATAGGAGATGCCCGCCGTAACGCATGAACCGACGAAAGCCTGCCCTCGACCTGATCGGGGGTGGAATCGGGCCGCAGACAAGATCATGCGCAAGATTAATAGGTTAGCGGGCGATCGCAGACAAAATCGCTATCCCCTATTGCTCATCGCGCTCGATGCGCAGCCGCCGCCCGCGACCGTGGTTTCCCGCCCGGGCGGGCAAAGCACAGCTACTCACCCAAGATATCGTGCAATTCCAATGGCTTTACCACAGATTGTGCCCAAGCCGCGCGGGCCTCGGCGCGCTTGCGGCCGCGTTCGTCAATCGGCAGCTTGAGCGCCGCCAGCAGCGCCTCCACCTCCTGACGCGCCGAAACATGGGTCAGGCTTGGGCGGGTGCCGAGGGTATCCTCGTCGAGATCGTCGAGTGCGCTGAGCCCGCGTGGAAAAAACTCCCGGTAGACGACGCGCTCGGCGAACCCGTCGACGAAGCGAAACCCGAGCTGGTGAGCGAGTTCGTTGACGCCGTCCGCCACCAGCCGCCGGTTGCGCGACCCGAGCATCGAGAGCCGGTTGCGGACCACCACCCAGTCGATGATCTTGCCGTCGACAAGGCGCCGCTGTCGGCGCGCTTCGCGCACCATTTCCGCGTAATGGCTGGTCGCGGTGACCGCATAGGTCTGCGCATCGACGCTGGCAAGCACGTCGAAGTCGACAAAGCTGTCGTTGAGCGGCGTGACCAGCGTATCCGCCATCGAGTGCGCGATCCGCGTCAGGTAGCCGTCGGTCCCGGGCGTGTCGATCACCACGAAATCGTGGGTGTGCTCGACCTGCGAGATCGCCGCGGCAAAACCGGAGAACTCAACGGCTTCATTCTCGTCGATTCGCACGCTTTCGCCGCGCGACACGCAAAAATGCTCCGGAAGCTCGAGATCGAGCTTGGCGCGTTTGGCCCAGGCGCGGCGATTGTTGACGTAGTGCGTAAAGCTGCTCTGACGGGCGTCGAGATCGATGGTGGCGACGCGCTGACCGGCCTTCAGCAAGGCGATCGCGATATGCATGGCGGTAGTCGATTTGCCGGAGCCGCCCTTTTCGTTACCGACGACGACGACGTGTGCTGAGAATGGTTTGTCGTAGTCCTGTTCGAGCGCGCCAGTTCTCACTAACATGCCGCCTCCGACTGCAACCATTCTTCGTTGTGTTTGTTTCGATGGTCAAGAATTATTCGCGACGCGCTCGCTGCTGTCCGCTGCGACATTTGCAAACTCCGACAACCCGGCAATTGTGGCAAGCAAGATGGCAAAACGCTTGAAGGTGGCGCGCACGCTCTCCGCGCTCGACCAAGCGCGCGCGCGGTTTGGCGCAGCCGGCAAAGATGTTGCACTGGTGCCGACCATGGGCGCGCTTCACGCTGGACATTTGGCGTTGGTCAGACTGGCGAGACGAAAAGCATCGCGCGTGATTGTGTCGATTTTCGTCAATCCCGTGCAATTCGCCCCGCATGAGGATTTTGATTCTTATCCGAGAACCTGGCGCGCGGACCTCGCCGCGCTCGAACGCGAAAAAATCGACCTGATCTGGGCGCCTTCCGTCAAGGTGATGTATCCGCAAGGCTTTGCCACGCGGATCGTTCCCGAAGGTCCGGCAGTCGCGGGACTGGAAGACAAATTCCGGCCACACTTTTTCGCCGGCGTCGCGACCGTCGTCGGCAAATTGTTCCTGCAATGCCGGCCGGACATCGCCATTTTCGGGCAGAAGGACTACCAGCAGCTCAAGGTCGTGACCCGGCTCGCCCGCGATCTCGGCCTGCCGACGAAAATCATTGGCGCGCCGACGCAGCGCGCCCCGGATGGCCTCGCGCTGTCATCGCGCAATGCCTATCTGTCGGCAGCCGAGCGCGCGGCGGCGCCAGCGCTCTACAGTGGCCTTAAGAATTGTGCGCGGGAAATTCGCGATGGCGCCGCAATCGCAGACGCAATCGCGCGTGCTCGAATAAATGTGACCGCAGCAGGCTTTGCCATCGACTATGTCGAGGCGCGCCACGGCGAGACGCTGGCGCCGATCGGTTCGCGCGAGTCGGGCCCGATCCGGCTATTGGCCGCGGCGCGCATCGGCAAGACGCGCTTGATCGACAACGTCGCCGTCCCTGGCTAAAGTTCTATCCAATCGAGTGGAATCAACTCGCCCTTCCTAACATTTTGATTATTGGGCGTGATCTCATCCGACCTCGCTTCGCCCGCCGAAGCGGGCTTCGCGCAGGCGGGAAAGTCTGCAACCCCCGGAACAAGTTCGGGGGCAGGCTTTTTCGGGATCACGCCCTAGCTCGAGCGCGCGCGCGAGAAATGCGCAATGCCCGCGGGCGGCGTCACCCAGGCGTACATCGAATCTTCCCAGATCGAGACCGCGGGAGCCGGGAAAGCCTTGTCATTGAACGCTCCCACGGCGATGCCGACCCACCCAGGCCGCAGGTCCGCGCGCCACCCGACCGTCGAACCGCACGTCGCACAGAAATAATTGTGCAGTTGGCGCCCCTCGGGGGCGGCGCGATCATAGGTCTTGTAGTCCCCTTCAAAACGGACGGCTGCCTCGTGAAAATAGGCGTTTACCGTCAGCGGCACGCCGCTGCGCCGCTGGCATTCGGTGCAATGGCACATGTTGACCATTTCGGGAGCCGCGGACACGGTAATCCGAAATCCGCCGCACTGGCACCGCGCAATCCTATTCATCGGTTCTTAGTCCAGCGGCCAGAAGCAATGACTCGCTTGTTGTCATCGCCCGCGAAGGCGGGCGATCCAGTTCCGCAGGCGAAATTTGATTCACGACAGGACCTTACCTTTGGCTCGTTGAATTCCGGATGCCCCGCCTTCGCGGGGCATGACAAGTCAAACGCCACGGCCGCCGGCATTACACCCGCTCCAGAATTTCCAGATTGGCCCGCTCACCCTCGGCCTTGGCGCTGATCGGCGCGCGCGGGAGCTTCGCGACGCCGGGTTCGACGATGAAAGTGTACTCCAGCGAATACCACGGGCCTTTCACGTCGGGCGCAGGTGGCGCGCCGCTGTCGTGGCGGACATAGTTGCCGACCAGGGTCTCGGTCACGCCAAACTGGACGTCGGTCTCCAAATTCTTGTCGTCGTTGACGTAAACCTGCGAAATGTGGGTCTTGTAGCCGGGCTTGTAGATCAGGAAATGCAGGTGCGCCGGGCGCATGTTGTGGCGGCCCTGGGCGCGGACCAGGTCGCCGACCGGTCCATCGACGGGGATCGGGTAGCCGGCGGGCTTGACGCTGCGGAAGCTGAGGCGGCCGGCGCTGTCGGTGGTGAATTTGCCGCGCAGATTCATGTCGGCCTGGCCAGGATCCTGATTTTCATAGAATCCTTCCGGCGACGACTGCCAGACATCGACATCGGCACCGGCGATCGGCTTACCTTGCGGGTCCTTGACCCAGGCATTCACGAACAAGGCCGGCCCCGGCGTCGGCGAACGCACGATTGTGTCGCCGTTCTTGGTGCGCGGCGAATCCAGCCGCCAGAACGGGCCAAGCAGGTTCGCGGTGGTCTCGGTCTGGCCGTTGTTGCCGTTATTGATCAGGCAGATCAGCGTCGAGAAGCCGAGCGAGCCCGCCAGCAGCACGACTTCGTTGTGATTGGGGTTGGTGGCCTGCCCCAGCCGGGCGACATAGGCGCAGGCCTGATGGAATTCCTCTTCCGTGAGCTTCACCTCGCGCGCGAAATCATGCAGGTGGCGCACCGCCGCCGAAACGATCTCCTTGAGGCGCGGATTCTTGATGCGCTGCACTTCGCTCAGCACCGCGGGGGTAACGTCTTTCTGGTCCTTGATGATCATGGCTGCGCTTCCATTACCGTGTTCTTGGAGTTCGGACGCAACTTAGCATGCGTTATGGCCCATCCGGCACCCCGTAGGCCGAATAGCCGCCATGGCGGCTGCCGCAAGAGCGACCCGGCGCCCGCCTGCCTATCTATTTCGCCGATGCCGCGGCGTCCTGCTTGTGGGTGCGGTCGTAATAATGGCTCGCGGCCTTTTGCATCAGGTCCCAGATCACCGGATCGCGGTCGCGCGTCGGATAGGGATCGTGGTCCCAGTAATTGTAGCGATCTTCCCCGCTCACCAGCGTCGCGCCGCGCCGGCCGATAGTCGATTCGACGTGCGTCGGCAGGAACATCAGCGCGTAGCCGATGCGGCGGTCATTGGACGTGTTCGGCTCGGAGGAGTGGAACACATGGCCGTGGTGAATCGACATTTCGCCCGGCTGGAGCACGATATCGACGGCCGTGCTTTCATCGACCTCGGCGATCGCCTGTCCGCGCGACAAGAGATTATTCTGGTCGAAGGTCTCGACGTGCTTCTGCGTGCCGCTGCGCTGGCTGCCGGGGATCACCCGCATGCAGCCGTTGTGGCGCGTGACCGCGTTGAGCGCGATCCAGACCGTGATCAAAGTCGGCGGCTTGAGGCCGAAATAGGCGTGATCCTGGTGCCAGCTTACGAACTTGCGGCCCTGCGGGTCCTTGATCCAGAAGCGGGAGGCCATGATGAACAGGTCCGGCCCGGCGATATCCTGCACGGCGCCGATAACGCGCGGATGGCGCGCAAGCTCCCACATCCAGTTGAAATAGAGATGGCCCTTCAGGTGCAGCGTCTCGACCGCGGATTTGCCGGTCTCGGCCTCATAGGCTTCGAGCTTGCGGCGGCAATCGTCGGCTTCGGCCTCGGAGATGACACGTACGGGCGATACGAATCCGCGCTCATGGAACGCGCGAACGTCGTTGTCGCTGAGAATTTTCGGCATCGTTGCCTCCCGCCGGCGCAAGGCGCGTTCCCGCAACCTCAAGGACGCGCTGGATTGACAACATGCTAAAGCATTTGCTGGCGAAGTGGGAACCGGCTCGCCGCCCGCAAATGCGACGGCGGAAATGGGACGCGAGGCGCAAGCCTCAGTCAACGATCCCGGAATTCGCTTCGCTCCATCCGGGCTATGATTACGCCAAAGCTACAGCAATCCCAGATCCCGCAGTTCCCGGCGCAGATTTTCCGGCATTTTCTTGGCGCCGGGCGCGGCGCGGTCGAGATCGCGCGGCGCGGCCTTGTCCGCCAGGTAGCGCCAGCCCTGAAACGCCCGCAACGGCCGCGGCTCGACCAGGATCAGTTTCGGCGCCATCACCAGCCGGCAGCGGCCGACGCCCTCGCTGTCCACGAATGGGCGCACCGCCTTGATGACCTCGCGGCACGTGATCTGGCCACGGATCACCCAGTAGAGCGAGCCGCCGTCGATGAGCTCATCGGCGCGCTTGGGCACCATCCGGGTGGTGTGGATATGTTCGAGCTTTTCGCCGCGCGCCTTCCTTAGCTGCATGCGCTGTTTGATCCAGCCGCTCAGCTCCGCGACGGAGTCGCAGCCGACGCACAATTTGATGAGATGCAGCGGCATGATGCGCGATGCGATCCTGGAAAGTTGCACGACTTTCCCGCCTGCGCGAAGCCCGTTTCGGCGGGCGAAGCGAGATCGGACACGATCACACAACTGCCGCCAACACGGAAGGCGCACGTCCCGATGCAAGGACGGTCCCATGAACGTCAATGCCGCAGACGAATGTCCCCTCTTGGGCGCGGGCGGGACAACATATTCTCATCGTGAGTTTTTCGCAGTTTGACCATAAGGGACATGCGCGACGCAAATGACGCATTACGATTGTCATTTGTGACCACGTTTTATTCCCCGGAAGACCATGCCGGAATGGATTAAATGTTGGACGCCACCCTAGCGCTCATAGCGTTATGATGTTTATAAACAAGAAGATCGGGTAGAAGCGTCGCACTGGCAAGCTGGGGCCAGTATGCTCGTGCAGGTTTCCATACTCGAAATTTCGACGCGCAAGGCGGTCCGCACAAGACGGAGGTCTTGCATCAACGACACGACGAGGAGACTCCTGTCCAACAACAGACTGCCAGGGAGGGTCGAATGACGACGGTCGCGTTTACGATCAACGGCAAAGCGGTCCGCGTGGAGGCTGAAGCCAACACGCCGCTGCTTTGGGTGGTGCGCGAGCACCTGAAAATGAGCGGCACGAAATTCGGCTGCGGAGTGGGACTGTGCGGGGCATGTACCGTCCACCTCGAAGGCAAAGCCGTGCGCTCGTGCCAGACAGCGCTGTCTGACATCGCCGGCAAGAAGGTCACGACCATCGAAGGCCTGTCGCCCAACTCGAACCATCCGCTGCAGAAGGCGTGGATTGCCGAGCAAGTGCCGCAATGCGGCTATTGCCAGTCCGGACAGATCATGCAGGCGGCGGAACTTCTGGCGAAGAACAAGAAACCGAGCCGGGAACAGATCGTCGCCCACATGGACGGCAACATCTGCCGTTGCGGCACGTATCCACGCATCGTGCGCGCGATCGAACGCGCCGCGCGGGAGGGCTGAGCCATGACGATGCACAACAAGCAAGACGTATCGGTTTCGCGCCGCAGCTTCGTCGCCGGCTCCGCCGGGTTGGCGTTCAGCTTCACGATTCCCGGATTTCTCGGCGCGATGTCGGAGTCGGCCGCAGCCGCCACCAACGCCGCGCAGAAGACGATCGGCGGCTGGATTACGATTGGCACCGACGGTGCGATCACGATCGTCGCTCCCGCCGCGGAAATGGGTCAGGGCATCCTTACAGGCTTGCCCATGATCGTCGCCGAGGAACTCGACGCCGATTGGTCGAAAGTTTCGGCGGCGTTTCCGCCTCCGGTTGCTGCTCCACCGGTTTACGGTAATCCCGACCCGCTTATCGGCGGCATTCTCCTCACCGTCGGCAGCAGCGCAGTCCCCGGCTATTGGATGATGGCGCGCATGATTGGCGCGCAGGCGCGGCGCGTGTTGATGCAAGCGGCGGCCGATCAATGGAAAGTACCGCTGGCGGAAGTCTCCACAGGTCCGAGCGTCGTCATCCATCAGAAGACGAAGCGCCGGTTGACCTACGCTCAGATTGCCGCATTTGCCACCGTGCCGGCCGAAATGCCCAAGCTCACCGACGCCGATCTCAAGAAGCCATCGGAGTTCCGGATCATCGGCAAGCCGCTGCCCCGGCTCGACACGCCGGATAAGGTCAACGGCAAGGCGAAGTACGGCATGGACGTGCAAGTGCCGAACATGGTCTACGCCACGCTCCTGCGCGCTCCGGTCGAGGGCGCAGCGCCGGATCAGATCGACGATTCGGCGGCCAAAAAAATCCCCGGCATCATCCGCACGGTACCGCTCAACGATGCGGTCGCAATCGTCGGCAATTCAGTCGAAGCGGTGTTCGCAGGGCGCAACGCGCTCAAGGTGACCTGGAAAGGCGGCGCTACCGCTGGATACAACAGCGAAGCGGCGCTCGAAGAATACGTCAAGCGGCTGCGCGATCCCGGCCAAAAGGGCATGCCGCTCAACCCGCCGGGCGATGCCGACGCGGCCTTCGCAAAGGCCGCCAAGGTCATCACATCCGAATATCAGACGGACTATGTTTATCACGCTCAGATGGAGCCGATGAACATGACCGCGAGTGTGAACGAAGCCGGTGACGCCGCGGAAATCTGGGTCGGCACGCAAGCACCGACTGTGGTCTCTGGTGTTGCATCCGGCGTGCTGAAGACGCAGTTCGACAAGATCAAGGTGCACCAGCAATTCCTCGGAGGCGGCTTCGGACGCCGCATCTATTGGGATCTGGTGGCCTACGTCCTGCTGACCTCGAAGGAAATGAAGCGGCCGGTCAAAATGATCTGGCCGCGCGAGCAAGACGTTCAATCCGCGTTGCTGCGGCCGATGTCGGCTCATTCGATGCAAGCTGCATTGAGCGACAAGGGCGACGTCATTGGCTGGAAGCACCGTCTGGTCGCCGAGGCGACGCTTGGCTACGCGCAACCGGATGAGCTGGTGAAAACCAAGGGCTTCGACTACCTCACTCTTGAAGGCGTGGAGAACAAATACGCCATCGAGGGCAAGGCGGCCGAATGGCTGCGCGAAGACCGCGGCACCGCACTTGCAGCGTGGCGGGCGATTGGCTCGGGTTTCAACAAGTTCGCGATTGAATCCTTCATCGATGACATCGCGGCCGAGTTGAAAATGGACCCGGTGGCGCTGCGGCTCAAGCTGCTGCAGGGTCACCCGCGCGGGCAGAAAGTGCTGCAGACGGTCGCCGACATGGCCGGCTGGGGCAAGCCGGCGCAAAGCGGCCGCGCCCGTGGCGTCGCCTACGCCGACATCTGGTCGACACCGACCGCGGGCATCGCGGAGGTTTCGGTCGATCGCGCCACCGGCAAGATTCGCGTTCACAATTTCTGGAACGTGGTCAATCCGGGCATCGTCGTCAATCCAAAGATCGTTGAGTCCCAGAGCGAAAGCAACGTCATCTATGGGCTCAGCCAAGCATTGAAAGAACGTATCACGCTCGTAAACGGCGCAGTCGTGCAATCGAACTTCTCCGATTACGAAGTGTTGCGCATGTCTGAAGCACCGGAGATCCATACAACGGTGATCTCGACAGACGATAAGCCAACCGGCATCGGCGAGATCGTGCTGCCGCTGGTGGCGCCGGCCGTTTCGAACGCCGTGCTCGCGCTCACCGGCAAGCGGCTCCGCCACCTACCGATGACGCCGGACCGGGTGAAGGCGGCGCTGGCGTAACCTTGCAACCGGTTATCCCGCCGCGGTCAAAGGCCGCGGCGGGATTTTTTATCGGTCGCGGCGGGCGTGGCGCCTATGCCTGGCGATGGCAGGCGCGACCGCGGCCCAGGAGCCGCTCGCCGCTCACCCTGACCTTGGGTGACCGAATAAAACGGCGGGTGTTCGTTCTGCTACCCAGAAGGCGATTAATCTCGATGTTTGTTCCTGGCCCATCTCGGCCATGACACGACATCCGATCTTGGTCCTCTAAGCGCTATAAATCCGACGTCAGCCACCGTTGCCCGCCACCCCGGATTCATGCGTACGCGGCTTCAATGGACGCGGCGAATTCGTCCGCGTTGAAAAAGTTCTAAGGAATCCATCGCCGGCCATTGAGAATGGCCATGGTGCAGCGCGTTGCCACGAGGTTGGGGCCGTCGCGTTCGGCGCCAACCGTCAGGCGCGCGGGTCCGGCGCTGAAATCCCAGCCGCAGGCAGCCTCGCCCAATCCCGAGATGATCGTGATGGTTCGCTGCGGCATGCGCTTGAGCACGGTTTCCAAACGCAGCACGACCCGCGGTGGCACGCCCTTGATGGCCTCGCGCACGCGAAAGGTCGTGACCTGGCGCTGACGGATGGCATCCATCTCGATGCGCAGGATTTCACCGTCGAACACGACCGGCGTCGCGGCAATGACCTGATCGCGCGAAATGTTTGCGCAGGTGCAGGCCACGGCCTCGGTCGCGCCCAGCAGCAACGGGATTCCCGCCAGGATCGCGCGGCGCATGCGTTGCATGCCGCTCATGCTTCCGGCTCAATGGTCATGATCGTGGCCTTTTCGGCGACCTGCGCGCCGGGCTCTACCGCAACTTCGCCCACGCGCCCGTCGAACGGCGCCACGATGGCGTGCTCCATCTTCATCGCCTCGACGACGGCGACGCGCTGGCCTCGCTTGACCTGTGCGCCCTTGTCCACCAGCACCGCCAGGACCTTGCCATGCATCGGGGCGCGCAAGATGCCGCCGCCGGAAGCCAGTTCGGCATGATCGCCCGCGGCGCCGGCAAGATCGACGACGGTCTGGCGCCCGCCTCGTATCACATAGGCAACCTCACCGTTTTCGAAGACTTTCGCCGCGGCATCCGGCGCCACGTGATCGATCGTGACCCTGGCGCCGCCGGCGTCAAACGCGACGACCGCGATCATCTTCTGATCGTCGACGATCGCCGGCCACGCGACGGTGCGCGCACCGGAGAGTTGAAATCCATCGGTTGCATCCCAGGGCGACAATGCAACCGGCTCCTCATCCGCGCGCGCCGGTCGCCGCCGGCTGCGATCGAGTAGATGCGCGACGCCGCGGGCCGCGGCGGCCTTGTCTGGCGTTCGCAACGCCGCCACCAGGGCGTCGAGATTGCGCTCGATGAAGGCCGTGTCGAATTTTTCGGCGCGGAAGTCGCCAGCCTGCAGCAGCGCGATCAGGAACGCGGCGTTGGTTCGCGGACCGACGATCGTGGTTTGCGCCAGCGCCGCGGCCAGCCGATCGAGCGCGGCGGCGCGCGTCGGCGCGTGCGCGATCAACTTGGCGATCATCGGGTCATAGTACGGCGTCACCACATCGCCGGTCGCATAGCCGGTGTCCACGCGCACGTCCGGCGCCGCATCGAAGGCGATGATCTTGCCCGCCACCGGCAAAAAGCCCCGGTGCGGGTCTTCCGCGTAAAGCCGCGCCTCGATCGCATGTCCCGACATGGCAATTTCGCGCTGGGCCTGCGGGAGCCGTTCGCCGGCGGCGATGCGAAATTGCCATTCGACGAGGTCGAGGCCGGTGATCGCTTCGGTCACCGGGTGCTCGACTTGCAGCCGCGTGTTCATTTCCATGAACCAGAAGCCGTCCGCGCGCAGCCCTTTGGAGCCATCGGCGATAAACTCGACCGTTCCGGCGCCGACGTAGCCGACCGCCCGCGCCGCCTCGATCGCCGCCGAACCCATCGCCGCGCGCAATTTTGCCGTCATGCCCGGCGCGGGCGCCTCCTCCACGACTTTCTGATGGCGGCGCTGCAGCGAGCAATCGCGCTCGTTGAGATGGATGACGTTGCCGCGGCTGTCGGCAAAGACCTGAAATTCAATGTGCCGGGGCGCGGCGACGTATTTCTCGATCAGCACGCGGGCGTCGCCGAACGCCGATTGCGCCTCGCGCTGCGCGCTGGCGAGGGCCGCGTCGAATTCGGCGTGCTTGTCCACCCGCCGCATGCCCTTGCCGCCGCCGCCGGCGACCGCCTTGACCAGCACCGGATAACCGAGATCAGAGGCTTTCTGCTTCAGAAAAACCGCGTCCTGCCGCTCGCCATGATAGCCGGGCACGACCGGCACGCCGGCTTCCGCCATCATCGCCTTGGCGCGATCCTTCAGTCCCATGGCGCGGATCGCGCTCGCCGGCGGGCCGACGAAGGCGATGCCGGCGCTGGCGCAGGCATCGGCGAATTCCGGATTTTCCGACAGGAAGCCGTAGCCCGGGTGAATGCATTGCGCGCCGACCCGGCGCGCCACCGCGACGATCTTGGCGATGTCGAGATAGCTCTCGCGCGCGGCCGGCGGGCCGATCAGGTGGGCTTCGTCGCAGACGCGGGTGTGCATCGCGCCGGCATCGGCCTCCGAATAGATCGCGATGGTGCGCATGCCGAGGCGGCGCGCGGTGCGTGCGACCCGCACCGCGATCTCGCCGCGGTTGGCGATCAGAACCGATGTGAACATGGCGGTCCCATCTATACCCCGGCCGCGGACCGCGCGAGAGCGCGGCGCATGGTGGTACGGTGGCGGAGCGGTGCGGAGCGGTGCGGAGCGGGACCGGCTAGCGGGTGGGAGCGGCCGGCGCAGTCGCTGGAGCCGCCGGAGCGAGCTGGACGGGCGGCGCTGCGTCCGGCTGCGCGGTGCGCGCGACCGGCGCGCGGATGCCCGGCGGGCGGCGGGCCGCGGGCACCGGGGCTGGTGCGGGCGGAGTCGATGCCGTCGTAGTCGCCGATGCAGGCTCGGAAGTCATGATGCTGACGGGTGGAATCGAAGCCGCGGACGGCAAATCGTAGCGCGAGCTGACCGGCGCGGCGGTTCCCGGACCGATCGGATTCCGCGCACCGTTCGCGCTGGAAGTTTCGATATTCGCGCCTTGATTCCAGGTCGCAGCGTAGCGCGCGACCAGCGCATCGAACGGCTTTTCCTGCAGGTTTGCGCGAACCCGATTGGCATCCTGCAGCACCGACAGAAGTTCGCACTGCTCCGGCGTGCAATTCGGCTGCCGTGCCAGCACGTGGGCGACGACGCCAAAGCGATCGAGCTCCAGCCCGCGCCGCAGCGTGCTGAGCACGCCCTCATAATCGGCGTCGCTGCGGCTCGCGAGGTCGAGGCCGTCGATCAACAGCCCAAGCCGTGCCGATACATAGGCCACTGCGGCAGCGACATTATCGGCGCTGCCGAACAGCAGTTGCTCGCAGCCGGTGATGACCTTGTCGTTCAACGCGCCATCAATGCAGCCTAGCGGCGATCCCGGCAGCATCGCGCGCCCGATCAGCTCGTCGGTGCGCCGTTCAAACGCGCGGCGGTCAATGGCGCGCTCGGCGACCCCGCTGCGCTCCGTTATCTGGAAGCCTGCCCAGCCGCCATAGGCCACCACCGCCATCGCCAGCAGCACGGCCAGCGTCTTGAGCGCTCCGCTTCGGGCAAGCGCCAGCACAAGCAGGACGACCACCACGGCGGCGATCGTCGCCGATATCCAAATCGGCGCGCTGACCGTTCCCGTGGCTGGATCTAACTGCAGCATCTACCCCTCCTCGCACGGCATTAAGAAACGCACGCCCATATTCGCGCCGATTGCGAGGTCCCCGGCAGTATGCCCCAGGCACCCCATCGGCACCACCAACCGCAAGCCCCACTCAACGCCGGGCCGGACGGCGATCCGATGCCGGGCCGGCCCCGTGCGCTTGTTGACATCGCACATCCGCAATCCCTAGCAAAGCCATGGCAAGCATGGGCTTTTCGCAATGGTTAATGCCGGGGCCCGGTGCCGGCCAGGTGCAAAAAACCGCGCCATCATGGCGTTGGTGAGGACGCGCGAATTCCGCTAGGTTCGCGCCGACACAAGAGCCAACGATCGAGGCGTGCCGTGACCGAGACGACCGACCGCACCCGCGAGCCGCCGACGTCCGGCGGACCGGTCGACCCGGCCGTGATCGACGATGTCGTTGCCGCCAACCGCATTCTCGCCGACCAAGGTGTGCTGGATGGATACGGACATGTCAGCGTCCGCCATCCGAGCGCGGCAAATCGCTACCTCCTGTCGCGCGCGCTTTCGCCTGCGATCATCACCGCCGCCGACATCATGGAGTTCAATCTCGACTCCGTTCCGGTCGATCAGCGCGGCCGGAAAATGTATCGGGAACGGTTCATCCATGGCGAAATCTACAAGGCGCGACCTGATGTCAACGCCATCGTTCACAGCCACTCCCCGACAGTGATCCCGTTCGGCGTCACAACGGTCAAACTGCAGCCGATTTGCCATATGTCGGCCTTTCTCGGCGGCGGCGTGCCCAATTTCGAGATCCGCGACGCGGACGGGATGACCGATCTCCTGATCCGCGACGCCAAGCTTGGCCGCGCCCTGGCGCACACGCTGCATCGCCACGACGTTTGCCTGATGCGCGGACATGGCAATATTTGCGTAGGCCCTGATATCATGACCGCGGTCTATCGCGCCGTTTACACGGAAGTGAACGCCAAGCTTCAGGCACAGGCGATTGCGCTTGGCGGCGCGATCAATTATCTCGCTCCCGGCGAATGGGAGCTGATCACGAAGCGGGCCGACAAGAACTTCGACCGCCCGTGGCAAATGTGGAAAAGCCGCATCGTCACGGCCTAGTCAGCGCATTTTCAGGCGAAGTGGATAGCGGTTCGCCGTCAGAACATGCGTCAACGATCAAGTGAGCGCGCATTTGGACGCAAAACCGGCTTCCACTTTTGCTGAAAGCGCTTTGTAGTGAGGTGTACAGGCATGACACGGCCAAGTTTACTGCCGGCGCTGTTGGCGCTGGCGACCGTCGCCGCAATCGTCGGCTCGCCCTCCCGTGCGCGCGCCGATCCGCTGCTGTTTCAGGGGATCGGATCATCAAATTGCGCTCGGCTTGCCGACGACATCAAGCCGGCGCAGGGTCTCAACGACCAAGTCAACCTGATGCTCTATGCGTGGGTTCAAGGCTATGTCAGCGCCGCTAACGTGGCGTTGCTGGAATATGACGGCAAGCACGTCGACATGTCGGACCTCACCGACACCCACGTCCTTATGATGATCCGGGACTATTGCAAGGCGCACCCCGACAAGAAACCCGCCAACGCCCTCGACATCTATCTGAAGACGACCAAGAAGATGCGCGCGCAGTGGCAAACCGGTTCGGTCGAATGGGACTGACGGGCGGCGGAATCTGACCGCCCTTATTGTGGTTTCAGGCCGGCGGTGACGACGACTTTCGCCCACTTCTCGATGTCCTTGTTCACCAGGTCCGTGAACTCGGCGGGCGTCATGTGCATCGGGACCGCGCCTTGCTTCGCCCAGGCGTCCACGATCGCTTGCTGTTTCATGACCGCGTTGATTTCGGCGTTGAGCTTGTCGACGATCGCCTTCGGCGTGCCGGCCGGCGCCATCAGCCCGAGCCAGATCGTCGACTCGTAGCCGGGCACGCCGGCTTCCGCCACGGTCGGCACATCCGGCAGGATTTTTGATCGGACGGCCCCGGAGGTCGCAAGCGCACGCACCTGACCGGCCTTCACGTTTTCCGCCATCGTGGTGATGGCGTCGAACATCATCTGCACGTGTCCGCCAAGCACGGCGTTGCGCGCCTCGCCGGAGGCCTTGTGCGGAACGTGAACGATGTTGGTGCCACTCATCGCTTTGAACAGCTCACCGGCCATGTGATACGGCGTTCCCGTCCCCGATGAAGCGTAGTTGAGTTCGCCGGGCTTGGATTTCGCAAGCGCGATGAATTCCTTCAAATTGTTCGCCGGCACTGACGGATGCACCACCATCACCAAGTCCGAGTAGTTGATGGGCGTGACCGCGACGAAATCCCGCATCAGCGCAAACGGCTTGTTCGGCACCAGCGTTTCGTTGGTGGTGTGGGTGTTCGACATGGCGAGCAGCGTATAGCCGTCCGGCGGCGACTTCGCGACCGCATCGGTGCCGATGATCGAGCCGGCGCCGGGACGGTCCTCGACCAAGAACGACTGCTTGAGATGATCCGACAGATACTGCGCGATTTGCCGCGAGAACACGTCAGCCGGCCCGCCGGCGCCGAACGGAACGATGATCTTCACCGGCCGGTTCGGGTAGTTCTGCGCCGAGGCAAGGCCGCTTGATCCCGCCAGCGCGGCCATTATCAGCGCGGCAGCAAACGCTCGATTTCCACCCGCAGACGACATCGTTTCCTCCCTTGGAGCGCGGCTGTTTCAACCGGAATTACATCGACGTGCCAAACTATTATTCTTACGCATGATTTAATCGGAAAAGTCTGCAACTATTCCCGATCATGCTCTCGCGGCGAACCGCATCCCGAGCGCACCCGCCTCCCTATTCTTGACGTTGTTTTTGACCCGATTTCAAGTGTCAGGGGGTCGCGGCCGGCGCTTGCGTCCGACGCCCGAAGCCGTCACATAGGCCCATGCTCATCATCGACAGTCTTTCGGTGCGCGTCGCCGGACGCCTGCTCATCGACAATGCCTCGGCGCGCATCCCGGACGGAGCGCGCGTCGGCCTAGTCGGTCGCAACGGCGCCGGCAAGACGAGCCTGTTTCGCGTGATTGCCGGCGAAATCCCCGCCGAGCATGGCGGCGTCACCGTGGGCGCACGCGAGCGCGTGGGACAGTTGGCGCAGGAGGCGCCGAGCGGGCCGGAACCGCTGATCGATCTCGTCCTCGCCGCCAACCGCGAACGAACGCGGCTGCTGGCCGAAGCGGATACCGCCGACGATCCGCACCGCATCGCCGAAATTCAGACCCGCCTTGCCGACATCGGCGCCCACGCCGCGCCGGCGCGCGCCGCCGCCATCCTCGCCGGGCTGGGATTTTCGGACGACGCGCAGCAACGGCCATGCGCGGAATTCTCCGGTGGCTGGCGCATGCGGGTGGCGCTCGCGGCGCTGCTGTTTTCCGAGCCGGACATTCTGCTGCTGGACGAACCGACCAACTTTCTCGATCTTGAAGGCACGCTGTGGCTTCAGGACCACATTGCCAGATATCCGCACACGGTCATCGTCATCAGCCATGACCGCGACCTACTCGACACCGCCGTTGGTGCAATTCTGCATCTCGACCAGGGCGTCATCACCTTCTATCGCGGCACCTATTCGCAGTTTGAGCGGCAGCGGCGCGAGCGGGTCGCACTCGATCTCAAGCTCGCGAAAAAGCAGGACGCCGAGCGCAAACGCCTGATGCAGTTCGTCGAGCGCTTCCGCGCCAAGGCGACCAAGGCCCGTCAGGCGCAATCGCGGCTCAAGCTCATCGCCAAGCTCGAACCAATCGTTGCGCGCACGGCCGACGAAGTGCGCGAGTTCGTCATCCCGGCGCCGCAAACCATGCTGTCGCCGCCGATCATCGCGCTCGACAACGTGGCGGTGGGCTATGCCGCCGACGCACCGGTGTTGCGGCGGCTGACGCTGCGCATCGACGCGGACGACCGCATCGGCCTTCTCGGCGCCAACGGCAACGGCAAGTCGACGCTCATCAAGCTGATCGCCGGCCGTCTTGCGCCGTTGTCCGGCGCGATCACGCGCGCGGACAAACTCAGAATTGCCTATTTCGCCCAGCACCAGCTGGAAGAACTGCGTCCCGAGGAGAGCGCCTACGATCACGTGCGCGCGCTGATGCCCGTTGCCGCCGAGGCACAGGTGCGCGCGCGCGCGGGAGCCATGGGGTTTCCCGGCGCCACCGCCAATACCCGCGTCGGCAGTCTTTCGGGTGGCGAAAAGGCGCGCCTGTTGCTGGGATTGGCAACGTTCCATGCGCCGCATCTCGTCGTGCTCGACGAACCGACCAACCACCTCGACATCGACAGCCGCGCGGCCCTGATCGAAGCGATCAGCGACTATCCCGGCGCGGTGGTGCTGGTGGCACACGACCGCTACCTGCTGGACGCATGCGCGGACCGGCTGTGGCTGGTGGCGGACGGCGGCGTCACGGTGTTCGACGGCGATCTTGACGATTATCGTCGCGTCGTGTTGGCGGCGCGGCCCGCGCGGAGCGACGATACGGACGGCACGCGGCCGCCGCGCGCCGGGCGCCCCGAACAGCGGCGCCTCGCCGCCGCGCGCCGGGTCGAACTGGCGCCGTTGCAGCGCCAGATCAAATCCGCGGAGGCGGAAATCGCAAAGCTTTCCGGTCGCATTGCCGAAATCGACGCCGCGCTGGCGGACCCCGCGCTCTACGCGCGCCAACCAGCAAAGGTCGGCGCACTTAATCGGGAGCGCGCCGAAGCTTCAGCCGCACTGGCGCGCGCCGAGGATCGGTGGCTGGACCTCAGCGCCCATTACGACGAAGCCGGTGCGCAGTAGATGCCAGCCGATCGGCGTTGAAGTGGCGTGTCTGCGCACAAATTGCGTTTGAGTGCGCGATCTAGTTTCGCGGCGCGGCCATCGCATTGAGCGCCGCATCAACGAGCGCCTGCGCGTCCAGCTTGAGGGCGCTGCGCGATTCGTCGCGGCTGTAAAACATATGTCCCCCACCGTAGACGACGAGCTTGACGCGGTCCGGCGAACCGTAATCCGGCAGTTGCCGGAGGATGAGCTGGTCCTCGAAATACGGCGTAACGAGGTCGCTGGCCCCATGCGCCACGATCACCTGCAGCTTTGGGTCGATTGCGGCGGCGCGGCGGAGATCGTCGACCGCCTGCGGCGGGCTGCGGCCGCGGCCCCAGTCCCAGCGCGCGTTGACCTCGTTGTTTTGCAGACGGTATGGCGCCTCGATTTGCCACCCGAACCTGGCTCGATAGAAATCGGTGATCGCGGCGGCGAGCGGAGCGTTCAATGCGCCCAGCATTGCATCGCTGTAGCGCGAAGTCGCCGAATAGGGATTGGGATCGAACGCCATCACCGTCGCGTCATAGTTCGACGCCACCAGACCCCGGCCGCGCCTGATTTCGCGCTCAAATGTTTCGGGATCGACGCGACCGGCAAGCTGGCGCACCAGCGCGGTATCGAGTCCCGTCAGTTGCGCGACCCGGACGGACAGGCGTTCGCGCGCAGCGGCGTCGCGCTCGCCCTGTAATAGATCGCGAAGATAGTCGCCCTGCGCATATTGCTCGACCGCGCGCAGAGCCTCCCGGTCGAACGGCGCGCCGTTGAGTTCGCGCGCCGCCGCCGCCATCGACGGCAGCCGGCTTACCCACATAAGCGGAACATGGCGCGCCTGGCCGCGCCAGCCGAAATCGAGCACCGGCGAAATCAAAACCAGCCCGGCGACGCCGACCTGTTGACTGTCCTGCAACACGCGCGTCATGCGCACGGCGCGAAAGCCGCCGTAGCTTTCGCCAACGATAAATTTCGGCGAGGTCTGCCGACCCCATTTTTCGACCCACTTGCGGACAAACACCGCGAGCGATTCGGCGTCGCCTTCGATCGACCAGAATTGGCGGCGGGCGTTGTCGCCGCTGACCACGAGCGTGCTGTAGCCGGTGCCGGCCGGGTCGATGAACACGAGGTCGGTGAAGTCGAGCCAGGTTTCGGCATTCGCGACCAGCACCGGAGGCGAGGATGGCGACACGCCCGCGAACGGCAATCGCCAAGGTCCGAGCGCGCCGAAATGCAAATACGCCGATGCCGCGCCGGGACCGCCGTTGAAAACGAAGGTGACCGGCCGGTTGGCGGAATCGGGTCGGCTGTAGGCGATGTAGGCGATTTCGGCCTGGAGCGTGCCGTCGCCGGCATCGACGATCGGGATCGATCCGGCGGTGGCGCTGAAATGCAGCGCCCGTCCGGCCACATCGACGTCGAATTCGCGCGTCACATCCGCGGGCAGTCGCGCGGCCGCAGGGGCGCGTTGCGCACCGGCGCTGGCGGACGATGGTTGCGGCGGCGTTTGTGGTCGGGCGTCAGCCGGGTTCGGCGACGACGCGGAGGGTTGCGCCAGTAACTCCGTTGCGCCCGCAAGCGCGACTGTCACGGCGACGATTGCCGCGGCCACGCGCCACCGGCGGGCGTTGCGCATCATCAGGTCGCCTGTCGCTTGGCGGATCGTTGTGGCGGCTTCTTCTTCTTGACCGGCTCGGGCGGCGGCTCGGCGCCGCGTTCGATCGACTTCAGCCGCCCCGCGACGAAGCGATAAATCGGGCGGTCGGCAGCGGCATAAGTCAGCACGACGCTGCGTTCGCCGCGCTCGTTGGCGCCGACCTGGACCTCCATCGGCGGCCCGGCCGCGCGAACGACTTCACACTCGGTCATTTCCAATCCGATGCCGCGCGGCGAAGGCGCGGTCGCGGCGGGCGGAGCGTTGGACGTGGACGAAGCCGGCGCCGCGACCGGCTCGGCGGGTGCCGCGGGCGCTTCAATTCCGGCGCAGCGCCCGCCGGCGTCGACCAGATCGGCGGGTCCGACCGCCGTCCTCGCGCGGTCCTTGCGTGCGAATTGCGTCGGGTCCGGCACGAACACGCTGGTGTCGAACTTGGGAACCGCGCCGATCTGTTGAAAGTCCGGGATCTGACAGGCGGCCAGCGACACCGCCAGCACGCACAGCAGCGCCGCCGTTCGGGTCGTCTTCAGTCTGCAGGCGTGCGGCATATCCGGTCCTCTGACGGCGTCGTTGAAACCGGAGTTTGCGTCACCAGCATGGCGAACGGCAAGGTTAGCGGACGGCGCGGATGCCCTGCAATGGGTCGCGGTTAACGCCGGAAACTAGCTTTTGCGTTGCCAGCGGCCTTGCTCATCGCGCTGCCAGTAGGTCACTTCGAACCCCTGCCCTTTGGCAGATGTCCAGTGCGCGCGCGCGGCGGCGGCCGCTTCGGGGTCGTCGCCGTCGAACAATAGCACGATGCGCTGGTAGGTGTCGGAATCGGCCGGCAGCGGCGCGCCATCGACCAGGAAGCGCACGGTGGCCGCATTCGGGTTTGCGTCCGCGACGGTCAGGACCACGGGCTGCACCGCCGCCGTGCCTTCCCGGCTGGTGCCATGCGGCAGAAAGCTGTCGTCGCGATAGGTCCAAAGATGCGCATCGAGCGCATCGACGCGCTCCTCCGATGAAGATTGTACGACCACCCGCCAGCCGCGCGTCAGCGACCGTTCCAAAAGCTGCGGCAGCACGGCTTCGATGGACTGGTTTTGCAGGTGATAGAACAATACTTCGGTCATGCGCCAAGCACCGGAAAGGCAGCAAAGATTATCACAATTGGGGCGCAGCTCCGGCGGCGATCAGGCCTCGTAATGGTCGGCGACGAGGTGGTTGAGCAGCCGCACGCCCCAGCCCGACGACCAGCTGCGGTTGATATCGGTCTGCGGCGATCCCATGGCGGTGCCGGCGATGTCGAGATGCGCCCACGGCGTCTTGCCGACAAAGCGCTGCAGAAATTGCGCGGCGGTGATCGAGCCGCCGTGGCGCCCGCCGGTGTTCTTCATGTCGGCGAATTTCGAATCGATCATCTTGTCGTATTCAGGCCCGAGCGGCATGCGCCACACCCGCTCGCCAGTGACGTCCCCGGCGCGCGCCAGACGCTCGGCGAGCTTGTCGTCGTTGCTGAACAGGCCGGCGTACTCGTGGCCAAGCGAAACGATGATGGCACCGGTCAGCGTTGCGAGATCGATCATGAACTTCGGCGCGAAGCGGTCGGCGACGTAGTGCAGGACATCCGCAAGCACCAGGCGTCCCTCGGCGTCGGTGTTGATGATTTCGATGGTCTGACCCGACATGGCCTTGACGATATCGCCGGGACGTTGCGCGCGCCCGTCCGGCATGTTTTCAACAAGGCCGACCGCGCCGACGACGTTGACGCGGGCCTTGCGCACGGCAAGCGCCTGCAACAGGCCAACAACGCAAGCCGCGCCGCCCATGTCGCCCTTCATGTCTTCCATGCTGGCCGCCGGCTTGATGGAAATTCCGCCGCTATCGAAACACACGCCCTTCCCGACAAACGCGATCGGCTTGTCGCCGCGCCGACCGCCGTTCCAGCGCATGATCACGACGCGACTTTCGTGCGCGGAGCCTTGCCCGACCCCGAGCAGCGCACCCATGCCGAGCTTTTCCATCGCCTTGACGTCGAGCACCTCGACCGCCACGCCGAGCCGCCGCAGGGCCGTCGCCCGCCGGGCGAATTCCTCCGGAAACAGGACGTTGGCCGGCTCGTTGACGAGATCGCGCGCCAACAACACGCCATCCGAAACTGCCGCGCGCGCGGCCCAGGATTTTCGGGCCGCGGCAACATTTGTAACCCCGAAGGTGACTTTAACCGTGGCCGGCCGTACGTCGTCCTCCTTCTTTTTTGTTTTGTAGCGCTCAAACGAATAGCCGCGCAGGCGCGCGCCGAGCGCCAGTTCCGCGACCTGGTCCGGCTTCATCGGGCCGTTGCCCAAATCGGCGTGTATCGTCACCTCGCCGGCGGCAGGCGGCACTTTGCCCATGGCGACGCCGCCCAGGCGTACGAAATCCCTGGCCTTGAGATCGCGAACCTTTCCGGTTCCGATCACCACCAGCCGCGACGCCCGCAGTCCGGCCGGCGCGACCAGTTCCAGCGCAGCGCCGAGCTTGCCTTTGAAACGCTCCGTCGTGGCAGCGCGCCCGACAAGCTCGAGGGCGGTGCCGAGGGCTTTGCGCGTGGCGGCGCCGTATCTCGCCGAATCGTCGCAGAACACGACAAAAACCCCGCGCGACGGCGCGGCCAGCGGCGAAAATTCCAGCCTCAATTCAGGCATATCGGTTCCCCAATCCCCAGCAATGATCGTTTATCGGCCTACCCGCCGCAATGGCCCGTGCAAGCGCCGGTTCAGGCTTCGCTTCGGCCCCGTGACAGTCACTAGGCCTTAACCATTCCTATTTGTTTTTCAACAGCTTTGCCTCCAGACGGCCATCTTGTATGGACATGGTGAACGATGCAGATCGCTGCGGCTCGTGCGAGCCCGCGATCGCGCGCGCACGGATGTTTGGGGGCGTGCCGGTCGTTGCCGGCGCGGGACGGCGAGTTTGATGGGGTCGATCGGTCGGTACATCTTTCGTTCTACGCTGGGTGCGTTCCTCGTGGTCCTCGTCAGCCTGACGTCGATCATCTGGATAACCCAGGCGTTGCGCGAAATCGACCTGATGACAAGCCAGGGTCAAACCATCCTGGTGTTCGTTGGCATTACGAGCCTGGTGATTCCGCAGCTTGTGATGCTGATCGCGCCCATCGCCTTCGTGATCGCGGCGGTCCACGTGCTCAACAAGCTGGCGACGGATTCTGAAATCATCGTGCTCAATTCCGCAGGGATGTCGCCATGGAAGCTGCTACGGGCGTTCATGGCGGCGGCGCTCGTGGTGTCTGCGCTGGTGGCGTTGGTCTCCACCTACCTGTCGCCGATGGCACTGCGCGAGTTGCGCAGGTGGGCGACCGAAGTCCGCGCGGACCTCTTGACCAACATTGTCCAGCCCGGACGCTTTATCGCGATCGAGCCGCGCCTCATCTTTCATCTGCGCGAACGCCAGGCCAACGGCCTGTTGCGCGGAATCATGCTCGACGACCGCCGCGACCCCAAGGAAGAAACGACATTCCTGGCCGACAGCGGCGAGATCGTGAAGGATGAAAAAGGCACCTATCTCGTCCTGGTCGAGGGCAGCGTCCAGCGTCATCAGGCGGATCAGCGCGATCCGACGATCGTCAATTTCGATCGCTACCCGTTCGACCTGTCGCAATTTTCAGGCACAACAAAAATATCGAATCTGGCGCTGCGCGAGCTGTATTTCTCGGAATTGGCGGCGCCGCGCCCCGACAGTCCGGCGGCCGCGCACAATCCGCGCCAGATCCGCGTTGAATTTCACGACCGCATCGTGGCCGCGCTCTACCCGCTCGCCTTCGCAGTGATCGCTGTCGCGTGCCTCGGCGCGCCCTGCACCACGCGGCAAAGTCGGCTGTATGCGATGGTGGCGACCATTGCCGCTGTTTCCGCGGTTCGCCTGGCGGGGTTTGCAAGCCTCGTTCTGGGCGCATTCGCGCCGATCGCGCTGGGTATTCAATACGCGGCGATCGCGCTTGCGGCCTGGTTCGGGCTGCGACTCATCGCGCGCGGCGCCGCAATCGAAGCTCCGACGATCCTGACCCATTGGCTTGCGATCGCCGGCGAATTCTTCGCCCGGCGCGCCGCCGCGTTCTCGCCGCGGTGACGTCCATGCTGACCGGTACATTGGTGCGTTACTTCGGACTGAGCTTTTTGCGCACGGTAATTGCGGTCTTCGTGGGAGTGTTTGCGCTTGTAGCCCTGATCGATTTCATCGAGTTGCTTCGCCGCAGCTCCGACGAACACGGCATCTCGGCGCTGCTGGTCGCGCGCACGTCGTTTTACCGCGTTCCCCAGCTCACCGAACGCATTATGCCATTTGCGATCCTGATCGGCGCGATGTCGAGCTTTCTGGACCTGTCGCGCCGCAATGAGCTTGTCGTGGCGCGCTCAGCCGGCATTTCAGCGTGGCAATTCGTGACGCCCGCGCTGCTGGCTGCGATTATCATCGGCGCTTTGGCGACGGCGTTGTACAACCCGCTTGCGGCCGCGTTGCAGGAGAAGTCGAAGCGCCTTGAATTGCAGATTTTCGGCGGCCGCGCCCAGAGCGGCTTGCAATCGACTGGCACCGGATTTTGGCTGCGGCAGAAAGCGCCCGATGGCCAGTCGGTCATGCGCGCGGTGTCGAGCAGCGATCAAGGCGTGCGGCTGGGCGGCGTGACAGTCTTCACTTTCGACGCGGACGGGCACTATCGCGAACGGATCGAGGCCAAGACCGCCACGCTCGAAGCCGGCTTCTGGCGCCTGAGCGATGCGCGCGTTTACGGCGGTAACGATCCGCCCCTCGAACGCAAATCTTACGACCTCAAGACCAATATCGCGGCCGCGCAGGTGCGCGAAAGCTTTGCCACGCCCGAAGCGGTGTCGTTCTGGGACCTGCCGTCTTACATCCGCGCGGCGGAACTCGCCGGCGTAAGCGCCGCCGGCTACCGGCTGCAGTATCACAAGCTGATCGTGCGGCCGTTCCTGCTCGCCGCGATGGTGTTGCTGGCGGCGGCCGTCAGCCTGCGATTTTTTCGCTTCGGCGGCATACAGAAAATGGTGATTGCCGGAATTCTGTCGGGTTTCTTGCTTTACGTGCTGTCCAAGATCACCGAAGACCTGAGCAAAGCCGACCTGATGTCGCCGCCGGCCGCGGCCTGGCTGCCGGCGGTCGTGGGCGCGCTCGCCGGCTTTGTCGCGCTGCTCTACCAGGAGGACGGGTGATGGTCGGCGCGACCGCCAACCGTTTGCGCTGCGGCGGCCGGATGCGGCGACGCGTTGCGTCGCTCGCCGCAATGCTTTTCGTATTGGCGTGCGCCAGCGTAATTGCACCGTGCAGCGCGCAAGCGCAGCCCAGCTTCCTGACCTTTCGCAACCAGATCCGCCCGACCGTTCCCGCCAAAGGACCCGGCCTCGGGCGTCCGGACGCGCGCAAGGGCGAATCCAAAATGCTCGTTCAAGCGAACGAGATGAATTACGACTACAACAACCAGCGCGTTTCGGCTGTCGGCAATGTCCAGATCTACTACAGCGGCGCCACGCTCGAGGCCGACAAGGTCATCTACGACCAGCGCAACAAGCGGCTGCATGCGGAAGGCAATGCACGCCTGACCGAATCCGACGGCAAGGTCAGCTACGGCGAAGTCATCGACCTGAGCGAAGACTTTCGCGACGGATTCGTTGACTCGCTGCGCATCGATACGCCCGATCAAACGCGTATGGCCGCGGCGCGCGCCGACCGCACCGCCGGCAACTTCACCGTGTTCCAGAACGGCGTCTACACTGCCTGCGAGCCCTGCCGCGACGATCCGCGCAAGCCCCCGCTGTGGCAGATCAAGGCCGCGCGCATCATCCACAACCAGACGGAAAAGATGATCTATTTCGAGGACGCCGGCCTTGAATTCTTCGGCAAGCCGATCGCCTGGTTTCCGTATATGTCGACGCCCGACCCGACGGTGAAGCGCAAGACCGGCTTTTTGATGCCATTGTTTTCGACCAGCACCGTCTACGGATTGGGCGTCGAAACCCCCTATTACATCGCGCTGGCGCCGGACTACGACCTGACGCTGTCGCCGCGCTTTACAACCAAGCAAGGTCCGCTGATGCAGGCTGAATGGCGGCAGCGGCTCGAGAGCGGCAATTTCACCATTCGCGGCGCCGGCCTCTATCAGCTCGACCGCGATTACTTCATCCGCGACGACGGCACGCCGACGGCGGGCTGGCGCGACTGGCGCGGCAGCATTGAATCAAACGGCCGATTTGCGTTATCGCCGATGTGGACGTGGGGCTGGGATGCCATCGCCATATCCGACCCCGTCTTCCTCCAGAACTACCGGGTGCGCTCGCTGCAGCAGACCAATCCCGATCCTTTGGTCTCGCCGCTCACCGAGGGCGTTTCGCAGCTCTTTCTCACCGGGCGGGGCGATCGCAGCTATTTCGATGCGCGCACGATCCATTACACCGGCTTCTCCGAGGCCGACGTGCAAGGCGCGTTGCCCGTTGTCCATCCGGTGATCGACTACTCGCGAACCCTGGGAACTCCGGTGTTTGGGGGCGAGCTCGGATACTCGGCCAATTTGACCAGCCTGTCGCGCCAGACCGCTCAGTTTGATCCCATCAGCCAGACCGCGTTCGCGACCGGCCAGTGTTCGCAACTCACCGCGGACCCGAGTGTCAAAACGCCGGCCAATTGCCTGCTGCGCGGCGCGCCCGGCAATTACACCAGGCTGTCCGCCGAAACCCACTGGCGCCGCCGGATCGTCGACCCCGCCGGGCAGGTCTGGACCCCATTCGCCTCCGTTCGCGCCGACGTCGCCAACGTCAACGTCGACAGCCAACCTGGCGTCGCGAACTACGTCGCGACCGGCGAAAATCAGATTGCACGCGCGATGCCGACCCTCGGCCTCGAATACCGTTACCCATTCATTGGCGTGCAGTCATGGGGAACGCAAACCGTCGAACCGATCGCGCAATTCGTGCTGCGTCCGAATGAGGCGCAGGTCGGCAAGCTCCCGAACGAGGACGCCCAAAGCCTTGTCTTCGACGACGCCAATCTCTTCAAGGTCGACAAGTTTTCCGGCTGGGATCGAACCGAAGGCGGTGGCAGGCTCAATGCCGGGGTGCAGTACACGGCGCAGTTTAACCGCGGTGGCTTCTTCAATGTGCTGGTCGGACAATCCTACCAGCTGTTCGGAATCAATTCGTTCGCGATTGGCGACGCCACCAACACCGGTCTCGGCAGCGGCCTCGATACCATACGCTCGGACTATGTCGCACGCGCGTCCTACCAGCCCAACAGCATCTACACCGCCATCTCCCGGTTTCGATTTGACGAACAGGATTTCACCTTGCGCCGGCTCGAAATCGAAGGCCGTGCAAACTTCGACCGCTGGGGATTGTCGGTGCTTTACGGCAACTACGACGCCCAGCCCCAGCTCGGGTTCTTGACCCGTCGCGAGGGCGTCCTGACGTCGGGATCGCTCAAGTTAAATCCGAACTGGGTTGTCTCGGGCGCCATACGCTACGATATCGATTCCGCCGCGATTGATCAGCTCCGCGCCGGGGTTGGCTACATCGACGACTGCTTTATCATGTCGGTAAACTACATCACCGACTACAACTATAATGGCAACGTCAAGACCAACCAGACCATCATGCTGCAGCTCAGCCTGCGCACGCTCGGCGGGACGTCGGCAGGGCAGTAATGCGGATCGCAACGGGCGTAGATGAGCTGGGCCGTGGTGCGACTGGCCAAGTCGCCAGCAAACGGACGACGCAGATGAAGGAGCACAAGAACCCGACGGACCGGTTCCCGCTTCGCGCGCTGCTGGGCGCGGCGGCGATATTTTGGCTCGCGCCGCTGCCGGCGAGCGCGCAACAGGTCGCGATCATTGTCAACGGACTTCCGATAACGAACTACGACATTGTGCAACGGCAGAAGCTAATTCTGCTGACGACCCGCAAAGCGTCGCCGCGTCAGGAAGTCATCGACGATCTCATCAATGACAAGCTCAAGCTGACCATCGCCAAGCGCTACCGCCTCGATATCGAGGATAAGGAAGTAGAAACGTCGTACGGCGAAATGGCGCGCCGCATGCGACAATCATCCGACCAGCTTACGAAGATATTGTCCTCACAGGGGATTGACGCCTACACCCTCAAGGATCGGATTCGCGCGGAGATCGGCTGGCAGCAAATCATCCGTGGCAAGTTTTCGGCGAGCCTTACCGTTAACGAGAAGGACATCGTGACCGCGCTTGAATCCCGCACCAAGGACGACAAGCAAGCGCAGGGGACCGAATATCGATTGCGGCCGATCCTGTTTGTGACGCGACGCGGAGCCGAGGGCGAGGTCGTCGAAGCGCGCAAGCGCGAGGCGGAGGCGTTGCGCTTGCGGTTCGAGAACTGCGATTCCGGGATATCGTTCGCGCGCGGGCTGCGCGATGTTGCCGTGCGCGACCAGATCGTCAAGACGTCCGCGGATCTTCCTTCGGCGCTGCGCGAAATTCTCGATAAGACCCCGATTGGCCGGCTGACGGAACCGGAAGTGACTGAGCAAGGCATCGAAATGTTTGCCTTGTGCAGCCGGCAGGATACGAGGGTCGACACCGCCGCCAAGCGCGAAGTTCAAAACGAGATCGCCTCGGAAAAATTCAGGTCGCAGTCGGAACGCTTCCTGAAGGAATTGCGCAAGCAGGCGATGATTGAATTCAAGGAAGGGGTCGATGCCAAAACCGCTGGCGATAACGATCGGTGAGCCGGCCGGCATCGGACCTGATATCGTCATCGCAGCCTGGACAAGGCGCGCAGAATTTGGATTGACGCCGTTTTACGTCGTCGGCGATCCGCGCTACCTGGCCGCCCGCGCTCGTCGCATTGGCGCCAGCGTTTCGACAGCGGTCGTAGAGCCGAGCGAAGCGGCCTCGGCCTTCGAGAAAGCGCTCCCCGTCGTCGATATCGGCATTGCCGCTCAGGCGGACCCGGGCGCACCCGACGACAGCAGCGCAGCCGTGGCCATCTCCGCGATCCGCCGCGCCGTGAGCGACGTCATCAACGGCGAGGCCACCGCGGTTGTCACCAACCCGATCGCCAAGAGCGTGCTCTATCGCTCCGGGTTCGAAGAGCCCGGCCACACCGAGTTTCTTGCCAAGCTCACCGCCGACGCCGGTGGCCACGCTCCATTTCCGGTAATGATGCTGTGGGCCCCGGAGCTTGCGGTCGTGCCGGTGACCATCCACATGGCGCTGCGCGATGTGGCACGAACGTTGTCGGTCGATCTCATCGTGCAAACCGGCCGGGTCGTCGCCCATGACCTGGCCACGCGGTTCGGCATTGCCCGTCCGCGGCTGGCGGTCGCCGGCCTCAATCCGCACGCTGGCGAGCACGGGTCGATGGGAAGCGAGGATGACGCCATCGTCGCACCGGCGGTGGGCCAGCTGGTCGCCGAGGGCATCGACGCGCGCGGACCCCTCCCTGCCGACACGATGTTCCACGCCGCCGCGCGTGCCCGCTACGACGCGGCGCTGTGCATGTACCACGACCAGGCGTTGATCCCGATCAAGACGCTGGCCTTCGATCATGCCGTCAACGTAACCCTCGGATTGCCCTTCGTGCGCACGTCCCCCGACCATGGCACCGCCTTCGACATCGCCGGCACCGGCCGCGCCGACCCTTCGAGCCTGATAGCCGCGATCAAGCTTGCAGTCCGCCTTGCCGGCCGCGCGCAACCGGCGCTCTCCAGCGCGGCGCTATGATTGTCGACGACGGCCTGCCGCCGCTGCGCGACGTCATTCGCCGTCACGGGCTGTCCGCAAAAAAATCCCTCGGCCAGAATTTTCTGCTCGATCTCAATCTGACGGCCCGCATCGCGCGCGCAGCGGGTCCGCTCGGCGACATGACGGTCGTCGAGATCGGGCCAGGCCCCGGCGGCCTCACGCGCGCGCTTTTCTCCTGTGGCGCAAAGCGCGTGATCGCGGTCGAACGCGACGAACGCGCACTCGCCGCGCTGACCGAACTCGGCAAGCATTATCCCGGCCGACTTGAGATCGTTATCGGCGATGCGCTGGCGTTTGACCCGCGGCCGCATCTGCAAGGCCGGACCGTTGTCGTTGCCAACCTGCCCTACAACATTGCCACCGCGCTGCTCGTCGGCTGGCTTTCCGTCGAGCCATGGCCGCCATGGTTCGAGGCGCTGGTGCTGATGTTCCAGCGCGAAGTTGCCGAGCGCATCGTGGCCAAGCCCGGCGGCAAAGCCTACGGTCGATTGTCGGTATTTGCGCAATGGCGGTGCGAAACGAAAATTCTGTTTGATATCGCGCCATCCGCCTTCGTTCCGCCGCCCAACGTAACATCGTCCGTCGTTCGCCTTGTTCCGCGCGCGGCTCCTCTGCCCTGCGACCGCCGCGCTCTCGAACGGATCACGCAGGCCGCCTTCGGCCAGCGCCGCAAGATGCTGCGCCAAAGCCTGAAGACCGTGACGGCAGACCCGATTGCGCTCCTGACCGCCGCCGGCGTCGAGCCGACGGCCCGCGCCGAGGAGATTCCGATTGAAGGATTTGTCGCGCTGGCCCGGGGGCTACCCGTAACCGCTCGCAACCACTAGATAAGCTCGCGCGAAGTGGAATCGGGAGAACGGGCGATGGAAAAGCAGATTGGGCGCATTCAAGGCGTGGTGCGCCGCGGGCCGTCCGACCAGGTGCACGACAAGCAGATTGTGGTTCCGCCCGACGACTATGCGTCCACATCCCCGTTTCTGATGCTGTCGGAAGACTGGTTCGCCGCGCCGCGCGGGTTTGAGGAGCATCCCCATCGCGGCATGCAGACCGTGACCTTCGTGCTCGACGGCGCGCTTGAGCACCGCGACCACACCGGCGGCCATGGCGTGCTGAAGGCCGGCGACGTGCAATGGATGACGGCCGGGCATGGCGTTTTGCACAGCGAGATGCCGCATGAAGACGAAATGGCGCATACGCTGCAGCTCTGGCTCAATCTTCCGGCCAAGCTGAAGATGACCGTCGCGCGCTACGTCAACCAGCGCGGTGACGAAGCGCCGGTGCGGCGCGGCGATGGCTTTGAGGTGCGCGTCTATGCCGGCCGCTCGGGCGAGGCGGAACAGCCGCACGGCAGCGACTGGCCCATGATGTTCCTCGATATGCGGATCGAAGCCCGCAAGACATTTGTGCAGGAAATTCCCGCCAACTACCGCGGCTTCATCTACATGCTCA
>JBGPOB010000002.1:0-30569 GCA_041487815.1 Xanthobacteraceae bacterium
CTGCAGATGTGATACGGAATGTATTCGACGTTGGTCGCCCCACCGACGCCGGTAGCAAGATCGAGTGCCGTGATCTCGATACAGATGCGGTGACCCTTCTTGAATTGGTTGGCGGTCGCCAAAATTTCGATCGCATATTCGTTGATTTCACCGGGCACGACCTTCTTGCGCGCGGCTCGCGTTAGTGGATGCCAGGGCCGGCCAGGCAGCGACCGCGACGGATCGACCGCGCGATGCGACGCTTTCAGCCAGCCGCGCGTCAGCTCGCGCTCGGTCAGGTTGGCCTGAAGGCCGCGCTCACCCTCTCGTGCGGTTGGAACGAATTCGTCAGGACCGACGTCCTTGAGGATAACGATCCAGTTTGTGTCGTCTTGATCGATTGACGCGAAAAGATTGAGCACGCTCGGTCCTGCGATGGTGAGATCGTCAGCCAGCGGCTCGCTAAGATAGCGAAGCCTCTGAATGTGGTTGGTCTGGCTCGGCGGCATCTGCACGAAGGCGTCCGGTGCCAGATAATCGTCGGCGCTCGACGGCACTAACGGATCGGTGGTCAGGCGCTCCCAGCTGTTGAGATAGAATTTGATCCACTCGGTTTCGGGTAAGGGCCAGTCGCTGCCACTGCGCCATTGGTTGGCACCCATCACCCAAAAGCGAACCGGCGGATCGTTCTGGATTCCGGTGTCGATGCCCTTGAGCCAATGATCGTGCCAGCGAAGTATTTCATTGTGGAATGCCTTGAACGGCCGATCGAGGTGTGCTGGGCCCGTGAACATCAGCTTCTTCACCGGCGGCTCGATGTTGCGAAACCAGTTTTGTGCGCCATTGAGGTGAGTTTTATAGGTGTAGCCGTACCAACCCGAGCCGGTGTAGGTCGGAATGTTGATTTTTGGAAACTCCGCCTCGCTTTTCTTGACGGCGTCCTCGCTGTCATACGGGTTCACCAAAACGTCGAAATACGCTGGTAGATGCTGTCCCTTCTGCATCATCACGTTGTAGACGTGCGGATACATCTGCAGGTCGAGGTCGGCCATCGCTTCGTGCCACTGCGCTTCGCGCTCCGGCGGCAGCGGCTTGGGCTGGCCCTTCTGCTGATGCGCAGCTGCATAACCTTGAAGCAGAAACCGAAACAGGTGCAGAACCCCGCCGGGATATTCGTCTCGAAAGCCGCCGAATTCGCCGTAAGCACCTCGCGGATCGAACGGGAAAATGGCCATGAGATGCGGCGGCTGTAGCTTGGCTGCGGCGAACTGCTCGGCACCGAAACCCGAAATGCCGATCATCCCGACGTTACCGTCGCACCAAGGCTGCCCCGCGATCCATTCGATCAGATCGTAGCTGTCGAAAGCGCGCGACCCGCCGGTTTCGGACTTGCTAATGGAACGCGGATTGCCGACGACGTGTACATAACCGCGCGAGACGAGAAAGCGCGTGTCGCCGGCTTCGGCAGGGCCGGTCCACAGCGAAGACCACGCCGGCTGGGTAAGCCCGGACTCGGCGAGTTCCGGTCCTTGCAGATCCTTATTATGGATCGCAAACGCGAGCAGAGCCGGCAGCTTTTCCTGCGTTTCAGGACGAAATATATCGACCGCGATGTTGATGCCGTCGCGCATCGGCACCATGACGTCTTTCTCTTTGATCATCCCGACATAGGTCGGCGGCCGGTCATAATCGACAGGCGGGCGCTGACCGGACAATGCAAGCTGAAAGGCGCGTTCGGTGGTGTTGGTCATCACGGTTCTCTCACCCGCGAGCGCGCTCAGCCCGGTATTTCTTCAACCTGTCCCAATTGATCCGCTGCTGCCAATCTACCCCAGTGATGCCGAAATTTGCGGTGCCCATGTGCACCTCCCGTGCGACGCGGGACCGCGCCAGATGTGGGTATAGAAATATTTTAGTCACCGGCGAGCTGCATTGGATTGACTTAGGTCAATGCTCTTGCGCGCACGCAGGAGCCAGAATCAATGGATTGGGAAATCATCGCGTGCGTTCGTTTCGGTCGCGTTATGCGCCGCCTCCTGCTTCGTATCCTCGCGTTGCCAACGCTCGCGCCGTTCTGCCGACCTGTCCGAACGAATGCCAATTGCACGCACGTTTTCCACGAGCAGCCGCAACGACGTCGCGATGTCGCCTTCATATTTTTCGATAGATTATTCGCGATCTTTCGTCGAAACATCCACTCACAACGCAGACGACGACTTGCTTTTTGATGCTAGCGCTTTTCGATAGACCGACTGCACCGATGGAGGAGATGTTATAATGGCAACTAATGAACCGGCACGCAAACGGGCCAAGACTTCTGCTGATGCTCATACGCCGTATCAGCGGATTGCTACCGAAGAAGCCTTCGCGACCAGCGAAATCATTTCGCTCTATCGAAAGATGATCGCCGACAAGTCGATTGATGATCCGGGCTTTGTGCGATTGTGGAACATCTTCTTCGCGGATCGACCAAATCAAACCAAACTTGTCGAACGGATTCAGGATCTCGGGGCGCTGCGCATTCATGACATGGATGAAAGTGGCATCAGCAAGCAGATTTTGGCACTGACCGCGCCCGGAGTTAAGGTTTTCGACGCAACGCTGGCGAATGCGCTTGCCGCATCGGCAAACGACCAATTGGCGGAGGCAGTTCGCAAGTATCCGCAGCGCTTCGCCGGCCTAACGGCCATCGCACCACAGGATCCCGCAAGCGCCGCCAAGGAACTCGAGCGCGGCGTCAAGAAGCTCGGTCTTAAGGGCGCGATCGTAAATTCACATACCCACGGCGAATATCTCGACGATCCGAAGTTCTGGGCGATCTTGGAGGCCGCCGAGGCACTCAATGTTCCGATCTATCTGCACCCCACTCCGCCGCCACCGAGCATGATAAGCCCGTTCCTGAGCCGGGGGCTCGACGGCGCCACCTATGGTTTTGCCGTCGAAACCGGTTTGCATATGCTCAGAATAATCGTCAGCGGGGCGTTTGACCGGTTTCCAAAGTTGACATTCGTGCTTGGTCACCTTGGCGAGGCGATCCCGTATTGGCTGTTCCGCTTCGACTTCATGCACGGCCGCATGATGCGGGAAAACAGATACGAGGGGGTCAAGACGCTGAAGAGGAAACCGAGCGAATATTTCAAGGAAAACATTTACGTCACCACGAGCGGCATGGCGTGGGAGCCCGCCATCATGTTCGCGCAGCGCGTCCTTGGGGTCGATCGAGTACTATACGCAATGGATTACCCGTATCAGTATATTCCCGAAGAGGTTGCCGTAACCGACAACCTCCCCATCAGCGATGCCGAAAAGAAAAAACTCTATCAGCTGAACGCCGAGAAAGTATTTTCATTGTGACGCACACGAGGCTCGGTCAAGTCATCTCGCATGGAAGCCCATCGCCCTAGGGCGTGGACTCATTAACGCGCAGCCACAGTCTGATTGATGCAAGCTGGATGAAGGCAAGACAATTGGCGGCAAGCTTGTCGTAGCGGGTGGCGACGCGCCGATATTGTTTGATCTTGTTGAAGAACCGCTCGACGAGGTTCCGCGCGCAATACAGATAGGGGCTGAAACAGATCGGCGCCGTCCGGTTTCGTTTCGGCGGAATGTTGGCCCATGCGCCGTATTAGCTAACAAGTGCTCTGATCCAATTGGCATCAAATCCGCGATCTGCGAGCAACATTGCTGGCGAATTTATGAATACACGGCCTAGCCGGCCGAGACGCCCCCATCGATAGGAATTACTGTACCGGTGATGTAGCTCGAGGCCGGCGAGGCGAGGACCAGGGCGAGGCCCTTCAGTTCCGCGGCCTCGGCGCAGCGGCCGAGGGGCACGGTGGCGGTGCGCCAGCATTGCAGGACCTAGTCGGCGGCCAGATCGATCTATCGTGCGACCTAGCGGCGAACTCGCTGCCGCAATTGCGCAACGGCAACATCAAGGCCTACGCGGTAATGTCGAAGTCGCGCTGGTTCGCCGCGCGGAAGTCCCGAGCGCGGACGAAGCCAGCGTGCCCGGCCTCTACGTCAGCACTTGGCATGGATTCTGGGCACCGAAGGGCACGCCAGAGGCGATCGTCGCAAAACTGAATGGCGCAGCTTTGGCAGCAATGGCCAATCCCGCAGTGCGGCGACAGATCGCCGACCTCGGCATGGAGCTGCCACCGCGCGAGTTGCAAACGCCTGCGGCGTTCGCGGCCTTTCACAGGGCTGAGGTCGAGAAATGGTTTCCGATTGTCAAAGCAGCAGGCGTTAAAGCGGAATAATCTCGTCCACACTGGCCTTCGCGCCGTTCGCTGCACGTGCAAAATGGATTTCGACTATCAGGAGGAGCGGTACCTTGAAAAGTCTTGACCAAGCAATCAACGACCTTGTCATTGCCAACCGTATTCTGGCGCACGAGCAGATCGTCGATGCTTACGGCCACGTCAGCGTCCGGCATCCAAATCGCCCGGACCGCTTCCTGCTGTCGCGCTCTCGCAGCCCGGAGTTGGTTGAACCGGGCGACATCATTGAGTTCACACTGGATGGCCAGGTTGTCGGCGACGACAAACGACCGCCGTATCTGGAGCGATTCATTCACGCCGGTATTTATGAGAAGCGACCCGATCTGATGGCCGTGGTGCACAGTCACGCTGAAGGTGTGTTGCCTTTCACGATTACTGGCACGCCCCTGGTGCCTGTCATTCATTCCGCATCAGAGATCGGCCTCGACGTACCGGTTTGGGACATTGCCGAGAAATTTGGCGATACTAGTCTTTTGGTCACCGACGCGGCGCAAGGTCGCGACCTCGCGGCGAAGTTTGGGCCAAATAGCGTGGTGCTGATGCGCGGACATGGTTTTGCCGCCGGCGGACAAACTCTGTTGCAGACCCTGCGGATGTCGGTCGCGCTGCCAAAGAACGCGCGCGTCTATCTCGAGGCGATGCGGCTCGGACCTGTGAAGGGGCTGACATCCGGGGAAATCACGAAAAGGCAGACGGTCATGGGGATTGCGGAAACACCCGCGACGTTGCGCGCCTGGGAATATTGGGCGTTCCGATCCGGCTGCGCGCACTTGTTGCCTGGCGGTCAGCCGCGACCCAGCGATTAATGCGTTTCGGCGTGCGGCACACATGTCTCGTTTGGGCCAAAAGCTGCCGTCAATTCCTTCGCCTACCGCATCAGCACGGCCAAGCAATGTGTCAGGGAACGCCGAGCATCTCGGCCGTCTTTAGGCTGATTACCAATTCGACCTTTGTAGTTTGCTGCACTGGCAGGTCGACGGGATTTGCGCCGTTTAGGACCCGACCAGCGTAGATACCCGATTGGCGATCTGCGTCCGCCCAGCTACCGTAGTGTCGAGCCGTCCAACACACAATGATGTCCACCGATTTATCGAAGAGAACGCGGATGAACTTCTCAACAGATATTTTGAAAAAGGAAGATCTTCGTTCGCGTCTGTTTGGCGAGACGTGGCGAACCTTGATCCCGGAAGTTTTGCGCGCACAGCCGACCAATACACGGAGTCCGCACTAGCGGGCTGGGGCGCCTAGATTCGGACCAGGAGATGGCGGAATCAAAATCCAGACGGTCAGCCGGGGAATTTGAAGGGCATTCTGAATTCTTGTCGGATTTGTACCTACATAAGATCAACAGGTTGCACGGCAGTTCAGAATGCCCTGCCGAATCGCGATCGAGCAATCAAATCCTTGATCCAGACGTTCGCGGAAAGATCAGCGGTTCTTCAATGTCCGATGCGATCGAACTTGCTGGGGGGCAATCCTAACAGGGCGCGGCTGAATGCCGGGTCAAGCTTATCCTGCATGAAGGCGTTGTGTGCCGCAGCCGAATTCACGTCGCGCCAAATCCGCTGCAGCTCGAACGTGTCATAGATGCCGCTGCCGCCGCTCGCTTCGAACAGGCTCGTCACGGCATAGCGGCACTTGTTGGCGCAATAGGCGGCATTTCTGACGTAGCGAGCGCGGTCGAGCTCCGGCGCTCGCGATCCATCCTCGATCGCATCGATCTCCGCCGCGTCATTGAGGAGCAGCACGGTGGCTGCCCCGATCTCGGCATGCTCCCGCGAGATGCGAGCGAGGATGGCGGACTGCTCGGCAATCTGCTCGTCCGCGAAATTCTTCAGCTTGCCGCGATAGCTATCAACATAGGTGTCAAGCGCGGCATGCGCGAGGCCGATGGGGACGCCAGCCAAAGACAGCGGCAGGATTTGGGGAAACGGAGCCCGGTAGACCGGGGAATTGTGGAGCGTCATGCCGGGCGCGGTCCCGCGCGCGATCTCGGGGATCGATACGCTGCGATGCTTGGGAACGAACGCGCGCCTGATCTTCAGCGAACAGCTCCGGGTTCCCCGCAGTCCCACGGTGAACCAGTCGTCAATCACCTCGATCTCGACCTTAGGAATGAGGAAGTAGTGCGGTTCGGACGGGCCGGCGCCCTCATCCACCCCCGCCCCGACCATCACCCATTTCGCGTGCTCTATGCCGCTGCAGAACTTTCCGACGGCGTCCTCGAATAGGAACCCGCCGGGCACTTTCTTCGGCGCGGTCCCGCCGAGTCTCACGATCGATGCAACGAGCGCGTCGGCATCGGAAAAAACGTCGCGTTGCGCCTCGACCGGAAACAGACCCACCGCCCAGTTATGGCCCGATAGTACGGCATAGACCCAGCCGGTCGAGCCGCAACCAGATGCGATGGCGGCAACGCTTTCGATGAGCGGCGCAATGCCGAGCTGCGATCCGCCGAAGACACGCGGCGCTGAGATCCGAAATAATCCGGTCGCATTGATGTCGGCGATGCTCTCATCGGGAATATGGCGCTCGGCGTCCACCTTGGCGGCGCGGGAGCGCAGGCCCGCGACCAAGCCGCGCGCCTTGGCCAGCGCTTCGGCCGCGTTGGCAAGCGTCGGCCGCAGCCCGGCCTCGCTCGACCGCGTCGTCACTTGGACAGTTGAAGTCGGCATCTATTCGCTCCGCGAATTCCCTATTTGCAATGACATCATAACCATGATAGCCGCATTGACCAGAGACCAGAAAAGCACATCGGGGCGTCGGGAGGCAGCATGCTGGGCAGCACTGATCGCATCATCACGAGCCACGTCGGCAGCCTGCCGAGACCGGATGACCTGATCGAAGCGAACCGCGCACGGGAGCAAGGCGCCGGCGGCGACGAGAAAGCGTTTCAAGCACTGCTGCAAGTATCAGTCTCGGACATCGTGAAGCGGCAGCGGCAAGCCGGCATTACTGTCCCGAACGACGGTGAGTTCGGCAAGTCGATGGGCCAGCGCGTCAACTATCGGGCGTGGCTGAGCTACATCTTCCATCGTCTGGACGGGTTTGAGGTTCCGTCCAAGGGCACGGCAGAGCCGCCGCCGCGCAAGGCGCGCCCGGACGAGCTTGTCCCCGTGGATCTGATGGAACGGCGGGATCGCGCAAAATTCATGCGCGCCTATACAGATCCTGATCACCCGATTTCGACGGGCCCTGGACGTCCGCCGCGGCCGGTCTGCAAGGGCCCGGTCAAATACAAGGGGCACGCCGCCATCAAGGCCGACATCGCCCATTTCAAGGCGGCAATGGTCGCCAACGGTGTCGCAGAAGGATTCATGAGCTCGATCGGACCGGGTAGCGCGTCGCGCGTGGGCAACCTACACTATCGGACCGACGAAGAATTCATGTTCGCCTGCGCCGACGCATTACATGAGGAATACAAGGCGATCGTCGATGCCGGCATCATTCTGCAGATTGACGATCCCTCGATTGCCGACAACTGGGATGCGATCGTTCCCGAGCCTTCGGTGGAGCAGTACAAGAAATTCACGATGGTGCGTATCGAGGCGCTCAATCAGGCCCTGAAGGGACTGCCGCAGGATCGCATCCGCTTTCATCTGTGTTGGGGCAGTTGGCACGGCCCGCATCTCACCGACATCCCGATGCACGACATCATTGGCCTTGCGCTGCAGATCAAATGCCAGGGCTATTCTTTCGAGGCCGCCAACGTCCGCCACGAACACGAGTGGTGCGTGTGGCGTGACGTGAAGTTGCCGGACGACAAGCTGATTCTTCCCGGCATTGTGAGTCACGCGACCAACGTGGTGGAACACCCCGAGCTCGTTGCGGAGCGCATTGGGCGTTTCGCCGACGTCGTTGGCAAGGAGCGTGTGATCGCCTCGACGGACTGTGGCCTCGGCGGCCGCATTCACGCCGATATCGCCTGGGCAAAGCTGGAAGCGCTGGCGCAAGGCGCTGACATCGCGAGCAAGCGGATGTGGGGCAAGCGCTGAAGGCGGTCGGATGGACGTACGGCGTGCGGTCAGAGCTTGGTGTCTTTGGTGATTGCACACCCGAGCTTTCCGGCCAACCTCTTCAGCTCGCGGCCAACCTCCTGCAGAACCTTGTCGGTGAAAACGGAGCTGATGCCGCCTGAACTGATTGTCAGCAGAATAGACTTATCCTGCGATGGAACCGGAACAGCCACGGCATTGACCTGCGGGTGCAGAGATCCGAGATTCACCAAATAGCCGGTCTTCTTGAACTTCTTCAGCGAAGCCTCGAACGAGGGTTCGGTCACTGTCCATTTCTGCCGGTCAACGGCGCGAATCTCCGCCAGCAGCTGCTTGCGATCCTTCTCCGGAATTGCGGCAAGATAGGCCCATCCGGTCGCCGAATAGGCCAATGGCACGCGCGAGCCGATGCCCAGGTCGGCCAAGATAATCGACGAGCCCTGGCAACGCTGCAGATACAGCATGCTCAGCCCATCCCGGACGCCGAGCGACACAGCGCCATGATATCGTTTGGCGATCGCCTCCATGTAGGGCTTTGCCGTTTCGCCGATGCGCTGGCCGGCGAGTACGGCGTAACCAAGCGTGAGGACCGGCAGCCCGAGGCGCAGCCGATCCTGGTCGGGCACCGAGACCAAAAATCCAAGCTCGGTCATCGTATGGCACAGCCGCCACACCGTCGGTTGCGGTAGCCCTGTCATCCTTGCAAGCTGGCTTGTCCCCAGTTCCGGCGTCGCCGGCGTAAAGCATTGCAAGATGTCGAGGCCGCGCCCGAGTGCGGTGACAAATTGCCGATCGGTTTGCCTGGGAGCGGCCGCCCGTTTCGATCGCAGCGCCGGCGCGGTGTGAGATTTCATGATGTCATCCGTACGAAACCCGGTGGCAGAGATTGAAGCGCTCGGCCCTCGAGAATGTGCCGATTCCCCGCAAGGTCTCGCCGTGGTACCAATTAGCACCAGGGAAATGCATGGCCAACAGATTCAACGCGCCGCTGTCTCGCCGCGGAACAGGCGCATCAAGCCGATCATGCCGTAGCCATCGTACCCGACCGTTGCCTGCAACCGGTACAGCTGGGACACCAGCGATCCGACCGGCAGCGCATGCGTCACGGCCGCCGCCATCGACGCCGCGATGTCGAGATCCTTGATCATGATCGCCGCCGATCCGGTGCGCTCCAGCTGTGGTGCGGCCATGCGTCGGCCCTGCCCTTGCAGAATGTTCGAGTCGGCGAGGCCGCCCTTGAGAACGTCCGGCAGCTTCGCGATGTCGATGCCATGCCGCTCGGCAAGGCTGAGCGCCTCGGCAATGATGGCGACATATCCTCCGACGATCAGCTGATTGATGGCCTTGACCGCCTGGCCTGCCCCCACCTCCCCGACGTGGGTGATGCGTTCGGCCAGCCGCTTGAGAACCGGTTCGACCCGCTTGATGTCGTCTGCCGCGCCGCCGGCCATCACGATTAGCGTGCCGCGTTCGGCGCCCGGCACGCCGCCTGACACGGGCGCATCCACCCAGGCCATTCCGCACGCGTCGCGCAGGCGTTGCGCGAGGGCTTTGGTTGCGACCGGCCCAATCGTCGACATATCGACCAGGATGCGCGGCCGGCTTCCACCGCTCGATACGCCGGCTAGCCCAAACAAAACCTGCTCGACAGCCGCGGCATCGTGCACGCAGACAAGGATGACATCGCAGTTGTCGGCCAGCTCTTGCGGCATCCTGGCCACCGTGCACCCGAGCGCCGCGAGTGGCGCCGCCTTCGACGCATCACGATTCCAAATCGTCGGCGGCGCGCCGTTCTGGCACATCCGCTTCACCAATGCCGAGCCCATGCGTCCGAGGCCGATGAATCCAACGCGGTCCGCCATCGCCATTCTCCCTGCACGCCCCTGCGGCTATCGATCAAGGCGCCGTGCGCGACTGATTGCGCAGGAAATCGGCCGTTGGCGGTGGGCCCCAGGTCATCGCGGCATACTTGCGCTCCCACACCTTCGGACGCTGCGGATGGTCGTGATGCCAGGGACGCGGCTCGAAATAACCGAGCGACTCGTCGTTCATCTGGTCCATTTCGGCGAAGAGCTCGATGATGTGGTCATCGGGATCGCGGTGATAAACGAACACGTTATGACCGACGCCATGCCGGCCCGGGCCCCAGATCAGCGTGCGCTTGTGGCGAGCGAGAACATCGCAGGCCTTCTGCAGATGGCCCCAGTCGTTCAACTGAAAGGCATAATGATGCATGAAGTTGCCGCTGCCCGTGATGAAATTGAGCGTGTGGTGGTCGGGCCCGCAGCGCAGGAATGCGAAGTAGTCTTCGATCCAGTCGGAAACGCGGAAGCCGAGCGCCTTGATGTAGAAGTCCGAGACCGCCTTGGCGTCGGGCACCAGATACGCGACGTGCCCGAGCTTGTGTGGGGCCACGCCTCCAACGGGGCGGCTCTCGATCAGCTTGGCATCCGTGAACAGTTCGATCTCCGTCCCCTTCGGGTCGGTAAACACCATCGCCGCCGAAAGGCTCGGGCTGATGTCGCTGCGCCGTTCGGTCTTGACGCCATGATCCCGCAGCGCCGCATCAACGCGCGAGAATTCGGTGTCGGGCGCGACCTGCAACGCGATGTTGGTGCAGCGCGCGGCAGGACCCGGCGTGAAGATGACGGCTTCTTCACCGATGGGACTTGAGAGAATGGCGCGCTTGCCGTCGCGATGCACCTGCAGGCCGATCACCTCGGCATAATAGTCCGCTTGGCGTTCGACGTCAGGGGTTTCGAACGTCACGTGCCCCAATCTGCGTACCTGAATCATCTCACCCTCTCCTAATCCTGCGCGCTCATGACCTTAAGGGCGCGAAATCTCGGTCTCCTTGGCGGTCAAGAATTTCAGCAGGGCCGGCCTGCCCGCCTTGGTCTGCTCGATCCCGCGGCGTATCGCGGGAATAATCTCGTCAGGTTGCGATACGCGCTCGCCGTAGCCGCCGAAGACGCGCGCCATCTCAGCATAGTTTCCGGAGATGTCAGTGGAGCGATACTTCTCGGTCGAGATCGGCATGATCGGGATTTCGATCGCCATCGAGAAATTGTTAAATAGGATCGACAGGATCGGAATCCGCTCGCGCACCGCGGTTTCGAAGTCCATTCCGGTAAATCCGATCGCCGCATCTCCCCAGACGTTGATGCACAGCTTATCGGGCGACGCGAGCTTGGCGCCCATTGCCAAGCCGAGTCCGTATCCAAGCTGGGTGGTCTTTCCCCAACCGAGATAAGTGAGCGGGTCGGTTGGTGTCCAGAACGGCGAGAGCTGATCGCGCGGACTGCCGGCGTCGTGTGTGATTATCGTGTTCGCGACGTCGACCGTGTGCAGCAAGTCCCAGATAACGCGGTAAGGAGAGAGCGGCGTATCGTTCGATGTGAGCTTCGGCGTCCATTTGGCGAGCCAATCGCGGCGAAGCGCAGCGATTTCCGCCTGGACGCTCGCCCGGTCACGCGGCCCCGGCAGCAATGCTTCGAGTTCCGCGATCAGCGCGTCGAGAATCAGGCCTGCGTCGCCGATCAGGCCGACCGTCGCAGGCACATCCTTGTTGAGGTGGTCGGGATCGAGCGTCGCGTGGATGATCTTTTTGCCTTTCGGAATCGCCGACGCGTAGGAGGTCTCGGTAAAGCTGCAGCCGATGCCGAAAATCACGTCGGCTTTCTGCAGAAACGCGGAGACCGGCGCCGGATAGGCCATGCCGCCTGGTCCCAGCGACAAGGGATGAGTTTTGGGAAATGAGCTCTTGCCGCCCAGGGTCGTCATCACCGGCGCAGCCAGCAGTTCGGCAATGAGGCAAAGCTGAGGCCACGCGCGGGCGTAGTGAACCCCCTGGCCGGCATGGATCACGGGCCGCTTGGCGTCGACGAGCAGCCGCGAGGCGGCGGCTATGTCGGCGGGATCGGCGCTGTAACGCGCGGATGTCACCGGCGTATAGTCCAGCTCCTCGCTGAGATCGGACCGCACCACGTCGTTGGGAATCTCGACCAGGGCCGGACCGCCGCGACCGTTGCGCAAAGCCGAGAACGCGCGGCGCATTACATTGCCGACCTTGTTCGGCAGCAGGATCGGCTTGGCGCGCTTGGTGATGGCGCCCATGCTCGCGACCGCATTGAAGTTCGGCTGCACGTGGGAAATCTTACGCGGATATTCTGACGGGATCACCAGGATCGGCACCGATTCACCGAACGCCTGCTCGATTCCCCCGTACGAATTCTCCGTTCCAGGGCCGAACTGCATGCAGAACACGCCAAGCTTTCGTCCGGAGGTGACGCGCGAGATGGCATCGGCCATGTGAAGCCCGGTGCGCTCCTGACGAACGATGACCGGACGGATGTCGATCGCTGCTGCGGCTTCGATGATCCGGTTGACCGGATAGGCCAGCAGGATTTCGACGCCTTCGCGCTTGAGGACTTCGGCGACGGCCTGTGGAACGTTCAATGGACTCTCCTGCGACTACGGAAGCTGCGCGACGTGCGGAGACGCCGACCGGCGCGCGGCGATGATGCCTGCGTTGTCGCCAAGCCCGCACACCGTGTTGACGATCGCATGCGGATCGATAAGGTCATCGGCTTGCCACGCCACGTGGCCGTCCGGCCGCACAAGGACAAGCCGGCGCTCATAAGCGGCGGCAACGGCGGGCTCCTCGATTGAGACAACCTCGAGCGGCATGCCGCTCTTTTGCGCCGCCTGCATGAAGCGCTGGACATCCGGCGCGTGCATACCGACCCGCATCAGCACGAAGCCCTTGCCGAACAGATCAAGCGTCGACCGGCCGTCTGCCAGCCAGACATGCGGTGCGCGGCTGCCGGGCCGCGTGGTGGGGATGTAGTTCCTCGGATCGTCGGGAACCGGCGGCGTTCCATCCGGAATGCACACGGGCGAATTCTCGTAGCGATATCCGAGATGCATGCCGAGTGTGTACCATTCGTGCCGCATGGCTTCCGTCATCGCAACGCCGACACGTTGGCGGAGCGCCGCGCCGGCATCCGTGTCGTCAAGCAGTTCCTCGTTGCGCCCCGGCGACAGCATGCGGCGCAAATTGCCGCTCGCTTCCGTTGCGTTGCGAATGCCGATCGGGCGACGCTCGGCGTCAAAGGAGTCGAGCAGCCCGTCGCTGCCCCACCCCTGCAGCACGGCCGCGAGCTTCCATGACAGATCGACGGCATCACAGATGCCCGTATTCATTCCATAGGCGCCGGTCGGCGACATGACGTGCGCGCTGTCGCCGAGAATAAAGGCAGGGCCCTTGCGATACGTCTCGGCCACGAGCTCCTTGCGGACCCAGGGTACGACGCTGAGAATCTCGTACCGCAGCAGGGCGCCGATCGCACGCTGGATGGCGGCGTGAATGTTGTCGGTCAAGAGCGTGCGCGGCGCCTCGCCACCGATGATCGACATGCGCCACTGGTCGCCGCCGTTGATTGCAACGATCGTCGCCCAGGTGCCTTCGGGACCGATGAAGATGTAGCGATAGGGCTTTCGCCCCGGATGCCGGGCGGCGAGATTGGCGCAGCGAAAGATGATGTTGGTCGTGTAGGTCATGGCAGGCGTGCCGAGCATGCGGATGCCGAGGATCTCGCGCACCGCGCTGTGGGCGCCGTCGCATCCGGCGACGAAGTGCGCTCGAATCTCCAGTTCGGCACCCGTTCGCTGGTCGGTCACCGTTGTGCACACGCCGCTGCCCTCAAGCCGCAGCGACGTGAGCTTGGTCTGGTAGCGGATCTCCACGCTCGGCTGCCGCTCCACGAAGGCGCGCAGAATCGGATCGAACATGTTTTGCGGACAGCGCTCGCGCTTCTGCGGACTTTGCGGCGGCGGCTTCTCTTCGCCAAGCGGCGGGAATTTCTCGCGCCCGAGCTCATAGCCGCCGAGGCTCGTCAGATAGACATTGTCTTGCGGGTAATCGCGCGGATAGGGCGAGCTCTCCACGTCCGTGACGATGCCCAAGCGCCGGCAATGCTCCATGGTGCGGATGCCGACAAGGTCCATCTTGGGCTGATGGATCGCTCCGTCGGACTGCTCGATCAGCAGACAACGGATGCCGCGCCAACCCAGGTCGCCCGCGAGCGCCAAGCCTACCGGACCGCCACCCACGATCAGAACAGGAACCTTGTCGCCGCCTGGAAAGGTCATGATCGCTGCGCGCGTCGAAACGCCGTAACTCGCATATCGAATAGGCTATTCACGCAGTCGGATTGGTTAGCATCGCAGGGATGGGGAGTAAAGGGATTTCGCCCGCGGGCGGCCAATACCCGCGCCGCTAGGCGGTCACTGGGACGAAGATGTCTTCAATCGCAATCGGCCTCGGGATCAGCGACTGCTCGACCAGATAACGGACGAGCGCTGCGAGGGTCTTGCGGTTCGCATCGACGCCGTACGGCCAGAAGTCGCCGCCGAATACGGAATCCATGATTTCGATCTGCTCGACCGTCCACGGCATCATGGTGGCCAGCGCACGCGGGTAGCGCAGACGCACCATCGCGATGTCCTTCGCCTTGCAGAACGCCTGGTAGAGACTCGTCGCAACAAACGGATGGCGCTCGTAGAGCTCGCGCCTGATCGCCACCAGATGCATGATCGGATAGATCCCGGTGGCGCGATAATAGTCGCGCTCGATTTCGGGAAAATTCGGGAACAGCCGACCGATCGACTTGTTCGTGCGCATGGCGACGGGAAAATCCGTGCCGATAATGGCATCGATTTCGCCGGCGTCGAGCAGTTCGCTGAGCGATTTTCCAGTGTCGTTGTTCCTGATCTCGACCTTCTTCAGCAGCGGCGGCACCGTTGGATTTCCGTGACGCCCCGAGACATTGATCGATCCCTGGATCCACTGCACGCTGGAAAAGTCGACACCGTATTCGTCCGTCAACATGCCGCGGATAAAAACCGCGGCTGTCATTGTATAGAGCGGAACTCCGATACGCTTTCCTTCGAGATCCTTCGGCGACTTGATCCGATTCTTGTTCACGGTGATGAACCCGTGACGGAACATCCGCGACGGAAATACCGGAATGGCGACCAATGGCGAAGCGCCTCCGCCGAGCCGGCTGATCAATTCCGAGGATGAAAATTCGCAGCAATCGAATTCCAGGCGTCCGGCCATCCGGTCGAAGATCTCACGCGGTTGCGCGATCGGGATGAAATTGAAGTCGATGCCGGCCGGCCTCACTTCCCCGGTCAGCAGCGGCACCATGCGATCATACGCGGCACACGCAAACGAGACCGGCACGGCTGACATCAACGCCCCCACGTCGATCATCTACAGCGCGCGGTTGCCCGTGGGCGCTCCGCTATTCGCAATGCAAATGATCTATGCACCGTCGGATGCGTAACATCGGGTTCAGTCGGAGTAAAGCGCGGCGCGCTTTACCGCGTGCGGGCGCGATGATATCGTTCATTTAACGAATAAATTATTCGCACATCGAGTAACGCCCCAGGCACGGAGGGAACAATGCGACTGATCAGGCAGGTGATAATTGCCGCGCTCACGGTTGGTTGCGGCGCGCACGCCGCGTCGGCCCAGGAGAACCGACTGATCTTCACGTCCCTCAGTCCGGGCGGGAGTCCGAACAGCGTCTTCTTCAATGCCTGGGCGCAGCGCGTGAGCGATCAAAGCGGCGGCACGCTCAAGGTCGAGGTGCGCGACGGCGTGTCACTCGCGAATTTCGGCAACAGCTATGACCGGGTCGTTGCCGACGTCGTGCAGATCGGTTGGGTGCAACCGGCGTTCGTCGCCGGCAAGTTCCCGCTGTCGGAAATCACCAATCTTCCGTTCATGACCGATGACGACGTCAATTGCTCGATGGCGCTGTGGCGCTACTACAAGAGCCCGGTCATGCAAGCCGAGCTGCAGGACGTGGTGCCAGTGTGGGCCAGCTGTCTCGCGCAGACCGGTCTGCACTTCGCCAAGCCGCTGCGCTCCGATACGGACCTGAGCGGCCTCAAGCTGCGCGTGGCCGGCAAGGTGCCGAGTCAGATCGTCGAGCGGATGGGCGGCCAGCCGGTATCGATGACGGCGGAGGCCATCTATGAGTCCCTGCAGCGCGGCACAATCGACGGCACGGTCACCTCGTGGGCCGCGTTCGAACCGTACAAGCTGCACGAGGTCGCGTTCTACCATGTCGAGGTTCCGATCGGCAGCACGCCTAGCATGTTCATGATGTCGCGCAAGAAGTACGAGTCGCTTCCGCCCGCAGCACGCAAGGCGCTCGACGACAATTCCGGCGACCAAGCCACGCTCGAGGCGGCAAAGCATTTTTCCGCGCAAGCCCAGCGTTCACGCGGAATGGTCACGCAGCTTGGTAATCACAAGATTGTGGTACTGACGCCTGCACAACTCGCGGTGTGGGAGCAGAAGCTCAGTCCGATCAGCGGGGACTGGGCAAAGGATCGCCCGGGCGCCGACAAGGCAATCGAGACGTTTCGCGAGATCTATGCGAAGGTAAAAGCGGGCCGCTGATCTTCCTCGCAACATCGAGAGCGTGCAGTGTCCACATCCGTCGGCACCGAAATCTCCGACGTTAAACACCCGCGCCTGATGTTGCGTATTGAGAATGGCCTCAGGATCCTGACGCGCCCACTCGCGACGGTCGGTGTGCTAGGGATGCTGCTCGCCGCAGGCGCCACCGTTGTCGACGTTCTGCTCCGCTGGCTTGTCAATTCCGGTATCGTCGCACTCAATGAGATCACGTCGATGGCTTTTGCCATCGCGATAACATCGTGCCTTCCGGCGGGCCTTGCCGGCGGCGTCAATCTCAAAATCGATGTGCTTGCGCGCTGGTTCAAGGGCCGGTTAGGCGCCTGGCTGGACGTATTTGGTGCGTTCTCATTGCTGTTCTTCTTCGCGTTGCTTGCGCAACAAGTGCTGATCCATGCCGACAACCTAGCGCGCGAAGGCAGAACGACCATCATTCTGGGCTGGCCCCAGGCGCCGTTCTTGTATGTGGTCGTGATGCTCCTGGCCTTCAGTACGCTGGTGCAGGCCGTCGTGACGATCAATAGCGTATGTCGCGCCATTGCCTGTCGCGACGAGGAAAACCGCATCGACCGGATCATCCAGTGGATCGCGCTCGGCTTGGCCATCTGCGTCATGGCGGTCTCCGTCTACGGCGCCCTCAACTTCGCGGGACTGTCACGCTGGTCCTCGAGCAATCCCGGAGCAACGGTTGTCATCTCTTTCGTGATCCTGTGGGTATTCATGCTGCTGCTCATGCCACTGGCGGCGGTGACCGGCATCATCGGCATCGTGGGGACCGCCCTGTTCATCGGCGTTGCGCCAGCCATGAGCGCTTTCGCCACCGAGGCAACCGGCCTGCTCACCAACAGCCAGCTTGCCACCCTCCCGCTGTTCCTGATGATGGGCAGCTTCGCGACGGTCGCCGGTCTTGCCGATGATCTTTACCGACTGTCGCACGTCCTATTCAGCCGCTGGCGCGGTGGGCTCGCCTACGCGACCATCGGAAGCTGTGCAGGTTTCGGTGCACTGACCGGCTCCTCGCTGGCGACCGCGGCGACCATCGGGCGCGTCGCGATCCCCGAGATGGAATCGCGCGGCTATTCGCCGGCGCTCGCGACCGGCGTATGTGCGGCCGGCGGCACGCTCGGCCCGCTGGTGCCGCCGGGATCGGGGCCGCTGATCCTTTTTGCTCTGCTCACCGAAGCGTCGATCGGTCAGCTGTTCGTGGCGTCGGTCGGACCCGCCGTGCTGGCCGTATTACTCTATCTCCTGACGGTCATGATCTATGTTCGGGTGTCACCGGCCTCCGTTCCGCGCATGACCGAGGGAACGAGTCCCGAGGAGCTGTGGGCGGCGATACGCCGATGCATTGGCGTCGGCGTTCTTGTGTTCGGCGTCATGGGCGGTCTCTATTTCGGCGTCTTCACCGATATCGAGTCGGCCGCAGTCGGCGCGATCGGAGCGTTCTTGTTTGCGGTGTGGCGCGGCCGTTTCACCCAAGGTTCATTTTTCGAGGTGATGGTCGAGACGACCACCACCACTGCGCTTGTCTACGGCCTGATCATCGGCGCACAAGTCTTTTCGTTCTTTGTGAGCGTCAGCGCTCTCACTGAATCGATCACCAGCTTCATCGCCAGCCTGCATTGGAGCAACCTCGCGTTGATGGCCCTGATCCTGCTCGGGTATCTGCTCCTCGGCACGGTGATGGAATCCTTTGCGGTGATGATCATCACGGTTCCAATCATCACCCCTCTCGTCATCAACATGGGCTACGACATCATCTGGTGGGGGATCGCAATGCTTTGCGTCGTGGAAACTGGACTCATTCACCCCCCGTTCGGGCTGAACGTTATCGTGCTGAAGGGTATCAGTCCGAAGACGTCGCTCTGGACCATCTACAAGGGTGTCGCGCCGTTCGTTGTGTCGGATCTGATCAAGCTCGTTCTGTTGGTTCTGTTCCCCGCCATCGCACTCTGGCTTCCACACTCGATGGGCAGATGAGTCGGTATCTCACGGGGCCCGCCAGGCGCGGCTCGCCCGTCACCGCCATTGCACAAGGAGACTCGCAGTGTTCCGAGCAACCGCTTCGCGCCCTTTAGTTACCACCATCACGGGCTCGATTCCGCGACCGGGCTGGTACGTCCAGAATCTCGGCACTCGTCCCTTTCTCACTGCGTTCCAGGGAGATGCGGCATTCCGTGAACAGTATCTCGATGCAGCAGCCGCATTGATTTCCGACCAGACGCGCGCCGGCCTCGACATCGTCACCGATGGCGAAATGCGCTTTGACGCGGATATCGGCGGCCGCTCATGGTTCGGCTACCTGTTCGACCGTATGGATGGACTGGAGCCGGCGATCGGCAATGACGCGCGCGCGATTGGCACGCCGCGCCCGTCGTTTCGGGCGCGCGCTGCGCAAGCCGGCGACATCCTCGCCGAATTCATCGAGACACTGCGTCCACCTCAAGTAGTGGGTCCGGTTCAATCGGGGAACCTGCAATATGCGGCCGTCTGGAAGGTCGCGCAGAAGCTGACCGACAAACCGGTCAAGTTTGGAAGCTGCTGCGGCCAGATGATCGAACGACAGTCGAAGAACCGCTTCTACAAGGATCGCAAGGACGCAATCTTTGCGTTTTCCGATGCGCTCAATGCCGAATACCACAGGCTGGCAGATGCTGGCTGCCAGGTCATCCAGATCGAGGAGCCGTGCCTGCACGGCAGCGGTGGTGTCGAGCAGGAAATCCCGTTCGACGTCTATGTCGAGGCGTTCAACCGCGAAGTGAAAGGTCTGCGGGCGAAGACGGAAGTTTGGTGCCACACCTGCTGGGGCAACCCGTTTGCGCAGCGGCTGTCAAATCGTCCTTCCTACGAGCCGACCGCCCATCTGTTAGCCCGCCTGGATGTGGACGTCGTTACGATTGAAGCGGCAGACAACGGCGGCGCCGACATCACCAGCGTCGCGAAGCACCTCGGCAAGGACAAGAAACTCTGCATCGGCGTGCTCAGCCACCGCAGCCTGCAGGTGGAGCGGCCCGAGGAAATCGCCGCCCTGATCCGGAAAGCGCTGGAGCACATCGAGCCGGAGCGGCTGGTGCTGTCATCCGATTGCGGATTTGGCCGCCAGGGCATGAGCCGCACGCACGCCTACTACAAGATGATCGCGATGGTGCGCGGCGCCAACATCGTCAAACGCGAGCTCGGCCTTCCCGAAGCCGACATTCCCGCCGGAAAAGAGCAATTCGCCTTGTGACGGCACGCTTGCCGGCGTGCCGCGCCGCAGCCCCTGCGATCTGCCCTATTGACCCGCCTGCTTGTAGAGCTCGCGGTACTTCGCCAGCGCCTGCTCACCGTTCGCGCGACTCTTGGCCCATTCCTGCAGCAGAGGCTCCGCCTTCGCACGCCACTTCGCCGTCTGCTCGGCAGAGAGCTGCACGATCGTCTGCTTGTCGGATGCAGCGACCGGCTTGCGCGCGTCGAGCCACTGGCTGTCGAAATGATTGCTGAACTGAACCGTAGTGTCTTCGCCCGAATTTGCAGCAAGGACTTTCCGCACCGATTCAGGCAGCGCGTCATATTTCTTTCTGGCCATGAAGAACATGCTGGTGCCTTGCCCCAATAGCGTCTCGACATGATAGGTCGTGACCTCGTGCAGCTTATAGGGCGCGAACGCGGCCCATGAAGTGATCACGCCATCCACGGTTCGGCGCTGGAGCGCTTCGTAGAATTCCCCCGGCTGCATTGAGATCGGCGTTCCGCCCAGTTGCGCCACGAGCTGGCTCGGCGCGCGGCCGGTAACGCCGATCTTGAGCCCGTTGAGGTCGTCGACCGACTGGGGTTGCCGCGCAAAGTGCAACTGGCTTTGTCCAAAAACTGAAAACACCAGCGGAACGACGTCCTTGTACTCGCTGTCGAGCAGACCAGACTTCCACAAGCGATAAAGCGCGAGCGATGCCTGACGGAAACCGCCTTCGACAAATGGCAACGCCGCCACCTCGGACAACGGGAACTTGCCGGCGACGACCTGGTGAATGGCCCATCCGATCTGGACCACGTCGTCCTGCACGCGCTCGTAGACATTGCCGAAATGGGCAAGGGTCGCCCCGTCGCGAATGTCGACCTTCAGCGTGCCCCCGCTCTGGTCGGCGAGCTTCTGCGACCACTGATTGAAGAACACGCTGTTCGTGCTGCCGCCCGGGCTGAGCGAGGTGAACAGCAGGCGCGTTTCTTGCGCCATGCCATCGCTCGAGATTGCGGCGGCGACCGCAGCTGCGAGCACTGTATTGAGAACGAAACGCATGCTGAACCTCCCCTTGTGATCCTTCTCCCGACCTTTGTTGGTTCCGCGCCGTTGGCCGCGCGGTTCGCGCCGGCAGCGTCAGGCTGCAGGCTTGTCCCAGATGGGATGATGTCCCCGGTCGCCCTGGACGACGTCGAGCGCGAGCTCACCGATCCCGCGGATTGTGCTGACGACGCGATCGCCTGCAACTAGCGGACCGACGCCGGAGGGCGTGCCGGTGGCGATGACGTCGCCCGGAAAAAGCGTCATGGTCGACGAGGCCATTGTGATCATGTTGGGAATGTCGACGATCAGGTCACGCGTGTTGGCTTTCTGGCGCAACTCGCCGTTCACGCGCAGTTCGAGTTCGATGTCGAAGGGATCGGCGATTTCGTCCGCCGTCGATATCCACGGTCCGAGCGGGCAGAACGTATCGAACGACTTGCGCATGACCCGCTCTTCCTTGCCGCGTACCACCAGGTCGAGCAGGCACGAGTAGCCGAAGATGTGGTCGAAGGCCGCCTGCAGCGGAATATCGCGCCCGCCCTTGCCGATAATGATCGCCAGTTCGCATTCGTGGTGAATTTCGCGGCCGTTGAGCGGGGGCAGGACGATCGGATCAGACGGACCGCTCAGGCTGGAATTCGCTTTCAAAAAGAAACCCTGCCCATTGGCAGCGAAGGTCGAGATCAGCCCGGTCTTCGATCGCTTCTGTTCTTCGATATGGGCGTGATAGTTCGCCGGAAACGCGATGACCTTGTTCGGCCAGTCGAGCGGGCACTCCAACGCGACATCCGCAAGCGCGCGGCGCGGAAGCCGGTCGAGTTGTTCGGCCAGCCTGCCCGGCGCCTGCGCATGACGCGCGATCAGCTGCACCATGGATACCGGCGGCCAAGCGACGGCATCGAGCCCTTCTCGTTGGCTAATGTCGATGACATGCGATCCCTTGACAATACCGACACGTCCGCCACCAAAGCGCACGAGCTTCATGCGAGATCTCGCGCGCGGCGCGTCATGCCGCCTGCTCTTGCCACAGGCCCAACGCCTTGATGGCGGGAAAATCGTTGACATGGAACATAACGGCGTCTTGCGTCGGCGAACGATTTGCATGCTCGTGCACGGCCCAGGGCGGAATGGCGAAGAAATCGCCAGGGCCCCACTCGAAGCGCTGGTTGCCGACCTTGGTCGCGCCGGTTCCGCGCACGACGTAATAGACCGAGCTGCCGGTGTGCCGGTGCGGCTTGAGTTTGATCCCCGGGCGCAGCCGCTGCAGCATGGTGCCCATGGTCGGAAGCGCCGGGCCCCCGGTCGTTGGATTCTGATATTCCAGCGCGGTGTCGTCGAACGGGTCGGGGTCGAGGCCCGTGGCCTGCTGCAATGCCTCTTCGGCGCGCGCCTTGGCGTAGACCAGCAGAGGATTCGCGAAGGTGGACGGCGCGCTGTGCATGGGGCGCATGATGCCGCTGCCGAATTCGCGATAGGAGCGATCCGGCACGTCGTTGACGGGACGGCGCGGCAGATCGGACGCCTCGAAGAAAACCGCCTCCATTCGGCGGACGAGCGTAATGTCGAGCACGTCGAGCCACACCATGGGCTTGGCGCCTTTGTGCTCGTGATCGTGGAAGGCCCAGCTCGGCGTCAGAACGAGATCGCCCTTGTTCATCGCATAGCTTTCGCCATCCACCGTGGTGTCGGCGCCATCGCCGTCCATGATGAAGCGCAACGCCGTGGCGGCGTGGCGGTGCGCAGTCGCGACCTCCCCAGGCAGAATGTATTGAATCGAGGCCCAGAACGTCGGCGTTGTGCCGTATTCGAGCCCCGGATTGGTCAGCCGCAATGTCCGCCGCGCGCCGCCGGCTTCGAGCTTGAGATCGGCACCGATGCGCGCGAGACAATCCGCGATGTCCACAGCCTTCCAGTGGCACGGTACCATCGTGGGCGCAGGTTCTTTCGTGAAGAGCGGCGGATCCGTCGGCTGATGCACGGCGAGATTGAGCGCAGAAAGTTCGGAAGCTAACGCTTCCCGCGCGCGTGCGTCCGATCCGATGACCTCGCTCATGGCTTGCCTCTTGCAGATCTGACTTCGCTTCGCCAATGCGGCGCGCCGGTTTGCTTCGCAATTCGCACCACGAATTACCTATCCATTGACAAGTTTCACATGCGCGTGTTCGTAAGTAAAGCTGCGGGCGGCGGTTCGCTCACATTCGTGAGGACGACATGAGCAAGCGCATCTACCGCGCGGATCATTGCGGAAGCTTGGTACGGCCGGCGAAGCTGCGGGCGGCGCGGGTCGATCATCTGCACCGTCGCATCAGCGACGTGCAGCTGCGCGCGATCGAGGACGAATGCATCACGTCCGCGCTCAAGCTCCAGCAGGATGCCGGCTTGAAGATTTTTAGCGATGGCGAGTTTCGCCGCGACTTCTGGCTGTCGGCCGTTTCGGATGAGTTCTTCGACGGCATGCAGAATGAGGGCATCGACTACACGCGCCATCCCTACTTAAAGGGAAAAGAGGTCGCCGAGCGCGAGTCGTTTGTTCCGCCCAACCCGGTCGTGAAAGGAAAGCTCGCGCGCAAGAAGCGGATCACCTTCAAGGAGATCGAGTTCCTAAAAGCGCACGCGCCCGGTGCGTTCAAGATGACGATCCCGAGTCCGGTGACGCTGTCACGGTCGTCCTATCAGCCGGGGATCAGCGACCGCATCTATCCCACCTGGGAGAGTCTGTTTCTTGAATACGCCGGCCTGATTGCAGCCGAGGTCGCTGAGATCGTGAATGACGGTGTCTCCTATGTGCAGCTCGACGCGCCACACTATACGCGCTTCATCATGCCCAATCGCCAGAAGATGCTCACGGACATCGGCGTCGATCTCGAACGCGAACTCGCGTTGTCGATCACCGCCGAGAACATGTGTCTTCGCGCCGCCAAGCGCGTCAATCCCGATGTAACGACCGCGGTGCACATTTGCCTCGGAACCTTCATTCTCGGACCGCAAGGCCCGCTCGGCGGCGCCGGCGAGTATGACGAAACGCTCGTCGCCAAGCTCATCGGCGCACTCGAGGCCGACGTCTTCCTAATCGAATATTCGGAGCGTACCGGGAGCCTTGCCGCCCTGCGCAACGTGCCGAAGGAAAAGATCATCAGCCTCGGCATCCTCAATACCCGCGACCCGAGGGTCGAGATGCCGGACGACATCAAATACCGCGTCGACGCGGCGGCGAAGTACATCCCCCTCGATAATCTCAGTATATGCCCGAACTGCGGCTTCTCCGGCGCGGCGATCGAAACCTGGGTGACCGAGGACATCGAGAAGCGCAAGTTAGCCGTGCTCGTCGAAACGGCCATGCAGATCTGGGGCTGAGTTGCCGCGCGCTCCCGGATGCCGGGCGGGATCGCCGCTCGCGTTACACCGTGACGATCTGATCGACGTAGAGCTTCCAGCTGCCCGGCCGTCGGACCGGCGGCGTGCCCGACAGCCATTCCCCCGTCACCTTGCCCTGCCATTCGACGGGAAGAACCATCGCCCGCATGAACTTCGCGCCCATTTGCTCGGACGACCAGGCGACAACCGTGTCGTAGCCGGTTTCCCACCACGCATCGCCCGGCGCCAGATCGCGCGCCGACTCCCCCGCCTGGTGGACGTTGAATGTTCCCTCAACGAGGCAACGCGCTCCGGGTCCCGGATGCTGATGACGATCGGCGACGCCGCCCGCCGGCGTCATGATGCGGTCCAGCCGAAAGAGCCATTGCGTGCCCTTGAGCATCGAAACGTTGGCGATGATGCGCTGCATGCGCAGCATCGACAGGACATCGCTGCCTGCGTGCAACAGCGCGGGCGTATTGGGTGACGCCAACTCCCATCGCCAAATCTGACACCAGGCGCCGGACGACCTCAATGTGACCGGACCATCGCAGTAGATCGCCTCGTCCGCACCCATCATGAGGCCGTTGATGTCGACGCTGCCGTAGCGGACGTAGAGAATACGGTGCGCCTGCGGAACGGCCGATGAGGTCGCACCGCCCTCGCCTAGCTGATCGTGGTAGAAATTCAGCGCCAACGACAAAACATGATCTCCAAAATACGACCTGCCGGTGCGGACCCGCGGTCTTCCGCGTTACGACCGTCCGGCTTTTCCAGCCTCGACTACAACGCAATCTTGTACTGGAGGCAAAGACCGCAAACCATTCGTTTCCGCGCGGGGCACGGTCCTGTGTGTACCGAAAGCCCTATCCGGTCGGAATCGCTGGCATTGCAAGGCGCTGAGTTCCATAACCTGTCATTCCGCGCCGACATGCCGCGTCATCGCGCGGTTGCCAAAGAGTAGATCGAGTTCAACACCCAGGCCGGCTGCGCGCGGCTGGTGAGGCGCACGGAGTCAAGCATGGCACGCGAAAAAAAGGACTCGCGGCGACTCGAATGCTTTGCATGTCTTCGGGCGACGACACTCGGACACTTTCGATGTCTCGACGGACTACTCACTATTGGTCTGGCACGTTGGCCACACCGTCGACTGAGCTATCACGCGGCTTGCTTTGGGAGCGCCTTCCGATCATCGCAGTTGTCTCGACATTGTCAGCCGCCACCATCGTGCTGGCGCTGGCCCTCGTTAGAGTCTCCTAGCGCTGCACATTTAATAGCTGCGCCAGTTAGCGGTCTAATAGCCGCAAGACTCCAACGTGGCGCCGCGCCCAACGCATGAAGTTTGGCGAGATCGGATGGCCGCAGCTGGTCAACCCCGCCTGCCCTTCCACTCCTATATATTGTCGGAATCCAATAAGCGGCGCCTTTTGCCGCAGCTATCCCGGCGGGCAAGCAAGGCTGAAATCCACATTATTTCAGGTATTTGCGCGCCAATCGCGGATACGAAATCGACCCCGTTGACGTTGTTCCCGTTCCGTTCTAGGTATATGCTTAGGTAGAATACGCTGGTGGACAGCCGGCTGTATTTGAGCCGACTAGGAATTGCGGGCGACGTCCCGCTGGGTGGGTGTTTGAGCGAAGCCCAACGCCTGCTCGCTGCCAAAAAAACTGAAAGTTGAATTGGCGGCGAGCGCCACCAGAAGCGCGATGCGATCTGAGTGGAACTGATCGGTCCCTAGGTTTCTCGAAAAATTTGAACTGAAACCAGCGTGGGAATTGCGCGTGCGCGCGCACCCCGCGCGCAATGGGAGCATCGTGTTATGGAAATCAAGTATATCGCAATCGACGAACTCAAGCCGCACCCGGGCAACGCGCGCGTGCATTCACGCAAGCAGCTTGGGCAGATTGCCGCGAGCATCAAAGCGTTCGGGTTTCGTGTTCCGGTTCTGATTGATGAGAACGGCACCCTGCTCGCTGGCCATGGCCGGCTTGCCGCCGCAAAGTTGCTCGGCATGACCGAGGTCCCGGCGGTCATGGTTGAAGGACTTTCGGCCGCCAAGAAACGCGCCTTCATGCTCGCCGACAACAAACTCGTTGAGAACGCCGGCTGGAGCCGCGAAGTTTTAGCAGCGGAGTTGCCGGCCCTTGCCGAGCTTCTGGTTGAGGACAGTCTCGAGATCGCGATCACCGGTTTTGAACCGGTCGAGATCGATCAGCTCATGACTGACTTCGAGCCGGACGCAACCGATCCCGCCGATGATGTCGATCCGAGCTGGGAGACGGAAGCGCCGCTGACCAAAGCGGGCGACCTGTGGCTGCTCGGGAAACATCGCCTCCTCTGCGGTGATGCGCGCAACGCAACCGACCTGGCACGCCTCATGGGTTCGGAGCGCGCCGGGATGGCATTTTTGGATCCGCCGTACAACGTGCGGGTTCGCGATATCGTCGGCCGCGGCAATGTGAAGCACAAGGAATTCGCCATGGGCTCCGGCGAAATGTCGCGCGAAGCGTTCACCGAATTTCTGAAGACTACTCTCGGCGCCGCGGCGTCGATGTCGCGCGATGGCGCACTCCATTACGTTTGCATGGATTGGCGGCATATCGGCGAGCTGCTCGAAGCCGGACGGACGGTCTTCGGCGAACCCCTCAATCTCGCGGTTTGGGTCAAGACCAATGCTGGGCAAGGTTCGTTCTACCGCAGCCAGCATGAATTGATCGGGATCTTCCGCGTCGGCAAAGGTCCGCACATGAACAACGTCGAGCTTGGCCGCCATGGCCGTTCCCGATCGAATGTGTGGCGTTACGCCGGTGTCAACACGTTCCGCGCTGGACGGATGGATGATCTCAGGTCTCATCCGACCGCGAAGCCCATTGCTCTTGTTGCCGATGCAATCAAGGACTGCACCAAGCGGGGCGACATTGTGCTCGACACATTCTGCGGATCCGGCACGACGCTCCTCGCTGCCGAGCGCGTCGGGCGACGCGGTTACGGCGTCGAATACGAACCGCGCTTTGTCGACGTGGCCATTCGCCGCTGGCAGGCGTTCACGCGCAAAGATGCAGTCCATGTTGCAAGCGGAAGTTGCTTCGATGAGCTCGCCGCTGCTGCCGCCGAACAAGCGGACAAACCCATGTCAATCGCAGCCTGATGGAGGAAATCATGACAAAGCCAGAGGACAAACAAGACGCGACCGATGCTCCGCTGCCACCGGAGGTTCACGGCAACCAAGGCAAGACCCTGGCAGCGCTACGCGCGGCTGACGACGCAGGGTTTGAACAGACCTTTGCTGAACAACAAGAGGAGCGGGTGGGATACGGGCGCCCGCCGAAGCATGGTCAATTCAAAAAGGGCCAGTCGGGCAATCCGAAGGGCCGTCCCAAGAAACGCACAGACCTGCACGAAGAAGTTTTGAAGGTCTACACAGAACCTCTCGAGGTGCGTAAGGGCGAAAAGATCACCACGGTTCACCCCGTTGTGGCGACACATCTGGCCCAGAGAAATCGTGCGCTCAAGGGCGATCACCGTGCTGCCCTGATTTTCCTCAAAAACGCGAAGGAACTTGGCGCATTCGACCAGGACGAATCGGATTTGCCTCGATTCAGCGACGAATTTCTTGAGCGTCTGAAGCCTGAGACGTTGAAAGATCTCATTCGAATGGAAATGGAGTTCCAAGCTGAAAGAGAGCTGAAAAAGAAACACTGACACGTCGTGATGGATTGCAAAATTCCGCCCTCCCACCGTCGCTGGCGGGAGGGCTGAATGCTTTCTGAACCTCTCAACGCTATGCCGTCGCTCCTGGTCGAGCGAATGTTCTGCGATGCCTGATCCGGCGATCAAAAAATGAAGATAGTGGAGATCCGCAAAACTCTAAGCGGACCAAGTTCAATTGCTGGTGGCCTTGCGCAATCAATCGTTGGTCATAGTCCAGCGCTGTCACTTAAAAAATGCACCGGCGGCCTGCTGTCGGTATTGGTCGATGATGCATTGGATCGTCCCTGAAGCCATCACAGTCCGGTCTGGCGCCGTCGGCCGACGATGCGACTAGATGTCGAGCGAAACTTATTCGTTGCGAGCAACCGCCCGCATTAAATCAACGGCAGCAACACAACTGAGTCCATTTGTGTCAGCGAGGCAGGTATTTTGCGATTTCATCGCACAGGTGCTCTATCTTTATCGGGCCGACCGGCCCGGCGAGCCGCTTTATTTTGGAGAGAGCGATCGTCTTCTGGCCATCCGGCAATTGGCGCGCCGGCACGACGTAGAACTCCCACTGGCTGGGATCACGATGGTCTGTCGCCTCTCCAAAACTTCCATTCCACGCAAAAACATAGGCATGCGCGGCCCTGCCCGCTGTCGCCGAATATTTGGTGCCGCCTTCGTAAAAATAACCGGTACGCGGCGCGATGTCGAAACTACCCCGCGTCCGCAATTTCCGAGGACCGGACCATGTTTGCTCGGCCGCCGATTGCTTCAGCTCCAGCCGGGCGCCATCGTCCCGTTCGAAATCCCACCCGCCCCAATCATCGCCGGTATAGCGCCAACCCGCCGGCGCCAAATAGGGCTCGATCATCGCCTCGATGTAGGCGCTGCGATATTGATTCTGTATGACCGGCCGGTCAAAGAGCCGGCTGGCCAGTTGCAGGGCAAGCGCGTTCATCGGTTTGGCTCATCGAGCATTGGCGACACACCATAAGGAGTGCCGCCGCGGAAGCGACCCGATTGGCCGATCTGTTGGTGATAAACGCTAATATTATCCTAATTTGGGATAATCCGATGACGGGATCAGCCTGCCGCGCCGATGGCCCGCGGCATGCAAAAATCCGTCCATTCGTCCGGTCAGCGCGCCTTGCGCGAACTGATGGTTACCGCGCGCAAAAAGGCCGGCCTGACCCAGCAGCAATTGGCCAAACGGCTCGGCAAACCGCAGTCGTTCATTGCCAAGTACGAGGGCGGCGAGCGCCGGCTCGATGTCGTCGAGTTCATCACCGTCATCCGGGCGATCGGAGCCGACCCCATTCGCCTGATGCGGGCATTGATGCGAACCGGCGCCTAGGTTCCCGACGCGTTCCGGACGCTTGTGGGAAGATGCTCGAGATCGCGCCAAATGAGCCAGAAAATTGCTCGCTTTCCACTCGACTTCCGCGCGCCACAGAGCGTCACTGCCGGCCACGGAGTAACGCGTAATGGCCAAGGAACCACTGGTAATCTTGATCGCTGACTTCTTGCGCTACATCCGCGAGCGGCTCGACCAGGCCGCCTCGATCGCCAAAGCCGCAGAGGCCTGCGCCGACGGCAATCCCCAAAAGGCAAATCCCAGGCGCAGGAGGGCTGGATTGCCTTGCCGACGCGCTACGAGGACGCCGCCTATTCCGCCGGCACGCTCGATCGACGTGCCCTGCAACGGTTGCTCAAAGACATCGATGCCGGAAAAGTCGATGTCATCGTTGTCTATAAGATTGACCGACTGACGCGCTCGCTCGCCGACTTCGCAAAGCTCGTCGAGATTTTTGATGCCAAATCGATCTCGTTCGTTGCCATTACTCAGCAATTCAACACGACAACCTCAATGGGCCGACTGACTCTGGCTGCAGCAACTATCTGACGGGACGTGCGCAACGGTGGAGGAACTGGCCACCAAAAACAGCATTCACCCAAAAGTCGTACGCGAGGCAATCCGCCTCGCATTTCTGGCACCGCAAATCGCCGCAATGATATTCAGCGGTGAGCAACCGCAATCGATAACACTGGCGATGCTGCAAGATGCCTCAGTGCTTTCATGGTCGAAGCAACATCAATGCCTGAAGCTAGCGTAACGAAGTTGATGGGCCCCACCTTTGACTTTCGCGGCGATTTTTCAATAGCGTCAGTTGTCAATTCCGAGATACTTTCTTAGGCGGCAACTTTATGGCGTTTCTCCTGAACAAAGCCGTTCGGTATGTACCAATTTCCAGGGCATGGCGAAGGACGTGACGTTTGAGTAATTCAAGTCCTGGAAGAGCGCTTGTCATTGGCGGCTCACTAAGCGGATTATTCGCCGGGTTGTTGCTGCGGCAGGCGAGATGGGACGTCGACGTCTATGAACGCGTCGCAGGCAAACTATCGGGCCGTGGCGCCGGGATCGTCGTTCAGCCTGAACTGATCGAGCGTTTGCGCGCAATCGGGCTCGATCCGATTGATCTCGGCGTGCATGTGACTACTC
>JBGPOB010000003.1:0-30296 GCA_041487815.1 Xanthobacteraceae bacterium
CTCGTCGAAATTCTGCGCCCCAAAGTTGGTGATCGGGAAATAGATGATGTTGGTGCCGTCTTTCTCCATCAGCACGTCGTAGACGAAGTCGAGCGGGGCAGCGCCACGTTGCCGCGCCAACGCGCCGATCGCGTCCGCGGGCTGCGGCGCATAGTTCGGCGGGTCGCCGAGCGGATACATGTGGTCGAAGTCGCGCACCCAGTCGACGAGGCGCATGTTGGGATCGGACGGCGTCTCGGCGATCAGCTTGGCGCGCACGTCGGCCTTTCTCATTTCGGCGATGCGCTGCGCATGCGAAAGCCCGGCCATGGCGCGGAACGTCGGCGAAAACGCGAACGGATGCGTCGAGGATGCCAGCGAGAACAGCGCGCCGATCGGCCGGTTGCAGACCTGCGCGGTCATTTTCAGGCCGTCCTTGTTGGCGCCGGCGATGTAGTCAAGGACGTGCAGCGACAGCCCATTCTCCCAGAACGGGTTCTGCGCCAGGTTGAACGAAACCGGGCGGCCGGATTCCTGTGCCAGCCTGCGCCACATCGCCAGCGAGGCCGACGCCTCCTCCATCGCGTCGTTGAAGTCATCGATGAATTGCATCACGCCCTTGTCGGCGTCCTTCAGCCCGCGCGCGATGCCGGTCAGTTCGTCCTCGTTGACGGTGATGGTCGGCGCCAGGCGGCCGTCCTTGAGGCGGTGCAGGATCGAACGCGACGTCGAGAAGCCGAGCGCGCCCGCCTCGATGCCCTCCTTCACGATCGCGGACATTTTGGCGATGTCGCCGGCCATGGCCGGCTCGCGATCAGCGCCACGCGCGCCCATGACATAGACGCGCACCGGCGCGTGCGGCACCTGCGCCGCGAAATCGACGTCGGCGTGGCGCTCGCCGATGAAGTCAAGATATTCCGGGAACGTCTCCCATTTCCAGGGGATGCCCTCCGCCAGCACGATGCCGGGAATGTCTTCGACGCCTTCCATGACGCGGATCATCAGGTCGTGCTGATCGGGCCGGCAGGGCGCGAAGCCGACGCCACAGTTCCCCATCACCACCGTCGTGACGCCGTGGCCCGAGGAGGGCTGCATCCGATCGGTCCAGGTGATCTGGCCGTCGTAGTGGGTGTGGATATCGACAAAGCCGGGCGTGACCAGCTTGCCCTTGGCGTCGATTTCTTCCGCGCCCCTGCCCGCGATCTTGCCGACCTGGGCAATTTTCCCGGCGCTGATCGCGACATCGCCCGCGTAGAGATCGCCGCCGGAACCGTCGGCGATGGTGCCGCCGCGCACGACAAGATCGAAGTCCGCCATGGCCTGTCTCCTTTGCATCACATTAACAGAAAACCGCGGCCCATACGATTAACCCGAATTCACCGCCACGCGCGACCACGCGAGCCGGTATTGCAAGGCCGTTTAATGCACCGCCGCGGCCTTCGGCATTTCGAAGCCCTGATAATCCCTGTCATCGAGCGCCTGCAGCGCCGGCAGCACGTCCTTGGCGAAGCGGTGGATGTTCTTTTCCGCAATGTCGTGCGCCATCGAACCGAATTGCAGCATCGCCACGTAATTCGAGAAGCCAAGCTGACGGTGACAATCTTTGAGCTGCTTGATCACCGTGTCGGGCGTGCCGACGATGATGACGCGCTGCTCGGCAAGTTGCTCGATGGTTTTTTTCGCGGTCATGATCGAGGATTTCGCCGTTACGATCTGGCGCATCGAGGCCGGCGAGGTGTAGCCCGGCGGGAAGAACATGCCGCCCGGCATCTTAAAGCCCTTGTTGAACAGAAACTCGATCGGTTCGCGCGCCTCGTTCATCGCCTGCTCGTCGGTGTCGGCGACATAGACCGGCGCGCCGAAACCAAGCTGCGCGGAGGTCGCCGCGTAACCGTAGCGCGATTGCGCGACTTCTCGATAGTAGTTGAGGTATTTCAGCGCGGCGCTGAACGGATTGAAGTTTTGCAGGTAGAGATATTTGCGGTCCGGGTGCGCGGCCCATTCGATGGTTTCGTTCGAGCCTTGCGACGGGCACCAGATCGGCGGATGCGGCTGCTGATAGGGCCGCGGCCAGACGTTGACGTATTCGACGTGATAGTGCTTGCCCTCGAACGCGAACGGCCCCGGCTTGGTCCACGCCTGCACGACGAGATCGTGCGCCTCATAGTGCCGCTCTTGCGAGAGCACCGGATTGACGCCGAACACCGTGTATTCCGCGCCGACGCCGCGCACGAAACCGGTGATCAGCCGCCCGCCGGTGATGTTGTCGATCATGGCGTGCTCTTCCGCGAGCGTGAGCGGGTGCTCGCGCAGGCAGAAGGCGCTGCCGAGGATCGCGATCTTGCACTTCTTGGTGCGGCGCGCGAGCGCGGACGCCATGACAATCGGCGACGGCATCATGCCGTAAGGCGTCTGGTGATGCTCATTGACGGCGATGCCGTCGAAGCCGAGTTCGTCGCAGAGTTCGAGCTGATCGAGATAGCGGTTGTAGGTCGCATGACCGAGCTTGGGATCGTAATGGGTATTCGGCATTGTCACCCAGTAGCTGTCGTGCGCCGCGATCACTTCGTCCGATAGCCGCGGATACGGCATCAGGTGAAACATCGTGACTTTCATGGTCCGTCTCCTCGGTGGCCGCGCGCGCGGTCACGCATTGCGCATCACGAAGTTTCCGACCGCGGTCGTAACGTCGTCGAGCTTTTCAGCGAATGGAATGTGTCCCGCCCCCGGAAACCTGGTCACGGTCGCGTGCGGTATCAGCCGCTTGAATTCGTCGGCGTAGGCCGGCGACACGACCTTGTCCTCGGCGCCCCAAAGAATCTGCGTCGGCACCGCGACGCGGTGCAGCCATTTGGCGAGTTTTGGATTGAAGAAGCGCGGATGCCAGGCCAGCCGCGCCGCCGCGGTACGGTTGATCACGATTTGGTTGACTTCTTCCGGCGTCGGCGTGCGCGCCAGCTCCTGTGCGATCAACTTGGGATCGGCGTAAAGCGTGCGCATGAGCTGTTCCGGCGTCATGATGAAAACATTGGCGACCGGATTGCCCTTGATGCGGATGCCGACCGAGGCCATCAGGGTCAGGCTCTTCATGCGCGCCTGCGAGCGGATCGCCATCTCGAGCGCGAGCCAGCCACCCATCGAATGACCGATGACGTGGATGTCCTTCAGGTTAAGCTCGTCGATGAGGTCGAGATAGTAGAATGCGAGATCCGGAATGTCGTCGAGCCACGCCGGCGTCGGCGAACGCCCGAAGCTTGGATGATCCGGCACCAAGAGATCAAAGCGATCCGACAATTTGTCGAAGAACGGAAGCCAACCGGGAACGCCGCCTGCGCCGTGCAGGAAGAGCACGGTCGGACCGGCGCCGGCACGCCGCATCCAAAGCTCGCCGCCGCGGGTCTTGCGTAGGCCTTCAGTGACTTTCATTCGGCGTTTCCCCTTTGCAACGATTGTTCTCCATCGATGCTGCCGGCACAAGAGCGAAGCCGCAGTCGCACTGAGTTAACACCGACGGCCGCGAATAGCGCAGGTCAAGCGCCGACTGGGAGCATCACAGCGACTTGGCGTCGACCAGTATGGCGGCGACGCGGCAGGGTTCCTTACCGCGATTGATCCAGGCGTGGTTGGTCCCCTGCTGCACAACGACATCGCCGGCCTTCAGGTGCACCTCGCTGTCGTCGAGCAGCATATCGATCTCACCCGTGAGGATGATGATGTAATCGACCGTCTTGGTACGATGCATGGCCGCGTGACGCGGCGGCTTGCCGCCCGCCATGTGTCCTTCACCCAACAGCTTGGCCAAATGGCCGGCCGGCAGCTTTCCGGCGGCTTCGGTTTCGGGAAGAAATTCGACAAAACGGAAGGCAGTGCCGTTCGCGGGCGGCGGAATGCCGAGCACGCGCGCGCCGGCGTCGGCCTTGCCCGATATGTCGGCGGGCGCGCGGTCGGTCGACCACAACAGGCACGACGACACGCCGAGCTCTGGCTCGGCGGAATGAAACACCGGAGAATCATCGATGTGCACGATCGCCTTGCCCGCGGCGTCATGGCTCGTGACGATACGACGCGGCCTGGTCCCGTGAATCATCTCCGGCGCCTCCCTTTGAAGATCCGCATTTTTGGTGCAGCGTAGCCGTTACCGGGCGGATGCTAAAGTCGCATCGGATGGCGACCGACTTCAAGCTGCCATGCCTGCCGCGCACTCGCCGCACTGGTTCCGGCCAAGGAAGTCTGCTTAAGACTTGCAGGCGACTCAAGCATGATGCGGCGACGTGCGAAACAGTTTGCCGACCTGCCTGCGCGAAGGCGCTCCGGCGGGCGATATCTGTCGGAAGACCGGGATCAGTCAGGCGACGTATTTCAACTGGAAGCGCAAATATGACGGCTTGCTGCCGACCGAGATGCGACTAGTCACTCCGCATATGTGCGGATGCGCCGGCATTGCGTACATCAGCGCCCGCCCGCTTTAATGCGAGATACTTCTCAAGAGTCATCGGTTCACCTTCGACAGGTGGGCTTTTCATTGTTGTTCCGGCGAAGGGAGATGCCTCTTCGACCCATGTCCGTTGCGCCGGCATCCCCCATGCCTCGGCGGTGAATTTTGGCGACACATCCCAGCGGATAGGCTCATCGTCGATGTCGGTCATTTGCACGGCCGGCAACAGAAGTTCGGTTCGGTGCCCATCTGGATCTCGTAAATAGACTTAATACGAATGCCCGAGCGCGTGGCGGCCCGGCCCATATTCGACGCTCTCGCCAAGCCCGAGATTGCCACAAACGTCGCAGGCTTTGATCAAACTGTACATGTCCTCCACCATATATCCGCAATGGTGATACTGCGGACCAGTACGATTCAGGAACACCATGTCGTGCGGATTATCCTTTCGATAGAGGAAGACACCGACGATTGCATCGGTTCCTTCGACACAGAGGAGATCTGAGATCCGAAAGCCGAGATCAGTGTAAAACTTGCAATTTAATTCGACATTGGGAACCAATACTTGGAAGTGATCCATGCGGAGCGCAGCTGCGCCCTTGCGCATGTGCACCAGCGTCTGTACTCGCGGCATTTGCGTCATTGACGCGCAGAGTTCGAGCGGCGTCCCGCCCGCATCGGCGGCATGGAGCGTTCGCTTCTGGAAGGGAACCTCGACCCAAGCTGATGGAATCCCCTTCCTGTCAAAATAGACCTTCGCCTTCTCGAGATCTTCATCGGTGAATACGCGCAGACCGACGCGTTCGCAGCTCGCCCGCTCCTTGGTCCGCTTTATCGTGAGACTGTGATGCGCCCGTTCCTCGACCCCGCGCAAGTAGAGCGTGTTGGCGTCCTCATCGCTCACGACCAGTCCGAGCACTTGCGTATAAAACTCACGGCTGGCCGCAAGATCTTTGGCCGTCAACACCAGATGACTTGCTCGCGTGATGTTGAACGGCGGATTGAAATTAGTTTGCGGCATATCCATGTCGATAATTCCTCCCAACATCGTTGATATTAGCCCGTGAAATCAGGCTTTCGAGTCTCGTCTTATGACGTGTTTGAGTGTTCCGCACGAGCGGCCGTCTGACAAGCGCAATTGGCGAACGTGCGGAACGCGGGCTCGATTGCGCGCAGGCTGCGACCGGGCTAACATTCCTTGATGAAACTTAGTACCGATCGAATTCTGACAACCCATGTTGGCAGCCTTCCCCGGCCGCAGCCGCTCGTTGATCTGATTCTGGCGCGGGAGCAGGGGCAGAACGTCGATGCCGCGACGTTCGAGGCCGAAACGGCCAAGGCCGTCGACAACATCGTAGCCCAGCAGATGGCCAGTGGCGTCGACATCGTAAGCGACGGCGAAATGAGCAAGCCGTCCTACACGATGTATATTCGGCATCGCGTCAGCGGCATCCGCCTGGACCCGCGCGCTGCCGAAAAGGGCCGTGACATCATGTTGGGGCTCGACTCGCTCGAACACCCCGATTACAGGGCATCGATGGCGAAAGTTACTGCCATTCCGTTCCCGGGGTGCATTGGTCCACTGAGCTATGGCGATGGCGCGCCGCTGGAGCGCGACCTGGCTCATCTTTCCGCCGCTGTCAGCAAGGCCAAGCCGCTCGATGCATTCATAACGGCGCCGTCGCCGGGCATTCTTACGCGGTTCATTATCAATCTGCATTACCCGGATGATGACACCTACCTTGAAGCACTCGCGAACGTCATGAAAACAGAATACGAAGCCATTGTTCGCGCCGGCTTCAATCTTCAAATCGATGCGCCTGATCTCGGCTCCGCACGGCACAATCAGCACCGCGACAAGACCGACGAGGAATTCCGCAAGATCGCCGAACGTAACGTCGAGGTGCTCAATTATGCGACCGCGGGCATTCCAGCGAGCGCGATGCGCTTACATATCTGCTGGGGCAATTACGAAGGCGCGCATACCCACGACATCCCGTTGGCCAAGGTGATTGACATTTGTTTCAAGGCGCGGGCGCAGGCGCTGAGTTTCGAAGGCGCCAATCCGCGTCATGAACACGAATGGGAGGACCTCCAAGACATCGCCATGCCCGATGATAAGGTCCTGATACCGGGTCTGATCGATTCGACAACCAATTTCGTCGAACACCCGCGGCTGGTCGCGCAGCGGTTGCACCGCTATGCCGACATTGTCGGGCGAGAACGTGTGATTGCGGGCGTCGATTGCGGCTTTGGCACCTTTGTCAACGGCGGGCCGCCAATGGTTGCGGAAAGCATCGTGTGGGCGAAATTAAAGTCGCTCGCCGAAGGCGCCCAGATCGCCTCCAAACAGCTTTGGCAATGAACATCCGCCGTCAAGGCGCGCCGATTTTGTGGCCAACCATAGAGCCGAACATCAACGAACGTAGGTCCGCGCTCATTCCGCCGCTTGCGCAAGCACATGCTGTCGAAACTTCGGCATCACGTCCTGGGCGATAAGCCGCATCGCGTCACGTTCAAAGGCTTCGTTCAGCCCGCCCCAGTCGAGGCCAGTCATCAATAGCGTTCCGAACGGACCGACCCGTTCGCGGAACGCCACAAGCTTGTCGAGTACGGTTTTCGGCGAGCCATTGATTACGCATTCCTTCAAGATGGCTTCGGGAGTGGCCTCGTGATCCGACATGTCAGGTCGCGGCTTGAGTATCCCGAGATATCCGACCCGCGCCAGTACGTCGTGGATATAGGTGAAATAGTAACGGTTGGACGCCGCCGCGCCAAACACACGGTCTTCTGCCTCAGAGTCGGATGAAGCCACCAGCACATTGCGCGACACCCGCCAGCTTTCGCCACGCGGCGAGATGCCCTGCTCTGCGCAGGCTTTGCTGTAAACCGCCCAGTGGGTCGCAACCGAATAGGTGGGAATGATATTTGCGGAGATGATGCCCCATCCGCGCCGCGCCGCGAGCGCGGCTGTCGGTGAATTGGGGCTCGAAAGCGCAATCGCGATGGGGGGGCCGGGCTTTTGATACGGCTTGGGCATGAAGCCTACGCCGAATTCCGGCATAACCGCGTCCTTGACCTGGATGTTCCAGAATTCGCCCGACAGGTCGTAGGGGGGATCATGCGACCAGACGTGCTCGATGAAGGTCATCGCCTCGGCCAGCTTGCTAATCCGGACATGAGGATCGAAGTTTTTGAACAATTCAAAGTCCGAGATTAGGCCCCCCGGCCCGATCCCGAATGTAAATCGTCCCTTGCTCATGTTGTCGAACTGGGCCGCCTCGGCGGCGACGATAGCGGGATGATGATTGGGGATATTGATGACTGCCGTACCGAAGTGCAGTTTTCTGGTGCGCGCAACCAGGCCCGCCAGGAACATGAATGGCGAAGGGATCGGCTCAGTGGTCGCTGTGAAATGCTCTCCCATCCAGAGTTCGTCGAAACCGAGTTGCTCGGCGAGCAACGATTTTTCAGTATCCTCCTCGAGCGTACTCCAGAGTTCCCGACCTGGCGGATGCAATGGCATCATGAACAATCCGAGACGCATGTCTGTTTCCTCCACCGCGGCTCACTAACTTTAGATCCAAAAGCCAAGCTAAGATCATTTAATGGCCAGCGTCCCTTTGATTCCGAAGTTCGCGCCAACGCGCGCGGTAAAGCAGTACGAACTTCGGAATCGGGCACTAGTATACGAATGCCCGCCGCGGCAGCCAGAGAACAATTTCCGGAAACGCCGTGAACAGAGCAGCGCACCCGAGACAGAGAAACACGAATGGCAGAACGCCCTGAAATACTTCACCCAGAGAAATTTCCGGCGCGATTTTATGAAGCATGTAGCAATTGAGGCCTACCGGGGGTGTCAACAATCCAACTTCAACCATCAGGGTTAGAACAATGCCGAACCAGACGGCATCGAAGCCGAGTTGCCTGATGACCGGAAATACGAACGGCAACGTCAACAACATCATGCTGAAGCCATCGAGGATCATTCCAAGAAACAAATAGAGCGCCAAAATTAAGGTGATGACGACATAACGGTTGAAATCCGCGCCGGTCACATGTTCGACCATGATGCGCTGTACATCGGTGACGACGATGAAGCGGCTGAACAATTGGGCAGCAATCAGAATCGCAAAGATCATGATCGAAATGCGCGCGGATGTCGTCACCGACTCGACAATTCCAGCCCAGGTCAAACGCCCCATCAGGAACAGGATCAGCGCGATGGCTGAGCAGCCGACCGCTGCACCTTCACTCGGAGTGAACCAGCCGAAATACAAACCGCCAATCATGCCGACGAAGACGACTGCTACCGGCATAACCCCGACAACCGATTGCATGCGTTCGGACAACGAGTGCGACGGCCCGCGTGGTGCGCGGCTCGGGTCTCGTATACTGGTGAACACGATATAGGCGCAGAACACGATGGTCATGATTATGCCTGGAATGATTCCGGCAATGAAAAGTTGGCCAATCGAGGTTTCGGTCCAGATACCGTAGACGATGAAGGAGACGCTCGGCGGGATCATGATCGCCAAAGTACTTGCCGAGGCCAGGCTTCCGGCGGCCAGCTTGCTGTCGTAGCCGTGCCGCCTCATCTCCGGCAGCGCGATGGGCCCAAGCGCACCGATTCCCGCCACGCTGATTCCGGTCACGGCGCCCAGTGCCGCGCATGAGGCAACGGTGGCGACCGCCAGTCCGCCAGGCAACCACCCCATCCATTTCTGAACACAGTTGTAGAGATCCCGGCCAAGCTGCCCTACGGCCACAAGCTGACCCATTAGAATAAACAGTGGGATGCTGGTCAGAATGAAATCGGTGGTCGTAATGAAGGTGACCTGAAATAGCTGAACGCCGGCTTGCTGCAGTCCCATGACCACGCTGATCCCGACGATGCCGATCAGGCTGATACCGAAGGCCAACGGCACTCCGGCGGAAATCAAAACGATCAGTGCGACGATTCCCGAAAATCCAATCTGGAGATTCGTCATTTCGCGCTGGCTCCCCGCCTTTGCCAGCGAATGCGAAGGGAATCGAGCATCGCAAAACAGAACAAGATGAGGAAGATCGCACCGATCGCCTGAACCGGCCAAATAGGAATTACGCCGGACGGCAGCCAAGAATTGTGACGATACGCATCCGCGACGGAAATGATCGACCGGTAAGCCAGGAGAATGCCAAAGGCGAGAGCCGCGACAATCCCGATTATGTCGACAGCCATCCGCACGACCGATGGCAGCCGCAGGTAAATCATGTCCATGCGAACATGAAAGTCGCCGTACCACGAGTACGGAAGGCCGGCGCAGAAGAGAAGGAATAACGCGACGCCAACCGCGTCCTGGCTCCATGCAAGCGGCCAGGCAAAGAAGTATCGCAGGATCGTATCGCCGGTGACGAGGAGCGCGATCGCGGGAAGCGCGATCACGCATGCGGCAATGAATATGACTCTCGCCGCGCGCTCAAATTTCATCGCGGCAAAGCCTGTCCCTCGGTCATACCCGTTACTCCGGCTGATACGTTTTACGAGCAGCCGGTCAGAAATTGATAATTCCGGGGATTGGCTTATCCAGCAGCATCTTCGTAATGTCGTCACCCGACATCTTCGAATACTTCTCGCTTTTTGCCTTCATCGCGGCAAAAAACTCCACAGAACGATTCTGGCTGTTTTGTTTGATGAAGGCGTCGACCACCGGTTGCGTCGCCGCGCTCCAGCGTTTGCGTTCGTCATCCGAAAGCACGTCCATCTTGATGCCGCGCTTGCGCATGTCGGCAATCGCCGTTTCAGCGGCATCGTCGTAGTAGCGCTGGGCATACGCCTGAGTGACCATCTGCGCCCAGTGATAGAATATCGCTTTAAGGTCGGACGGAAGGCCGTCGAATTTCTGCTTGTTCAAACAATATTCCGTTGTCTGCGCCCAAAGGTCTGCCTTGGTGTGATTGCGAGCGACCTCGACCCACTTGAACAATGCGAAAGAAGCGTCGTGGTTAGCGACGCCATCGAGAACACCGCTCTGCATCGCGGTATAGACGTCTGGAATTGGAATGAACGTCGGGCTCGCACCCAACGCCTTGATCATATCGTTGACGTACGGCGAACCGAGCGTCCATATTTTCTTGCCTTTGAGATCAGCCAGTTTGTCCACGGAAGTCTTGGACATAAGAAGTTGCGACGGGCGCGATAATCCCATTCGGATCATGTAGACGCCCTTCGCCTCGTATTCCTTCTTCAAGAACTCCGGATAGAGCTCCATGGCCGTCCAGCTGGCCTGCTGGGAATTTTCGAATGCAAAGGGCGTGCTCAGGGCGGAATGCAGCGTGATGCCGCCCGGACTGTTGCTGACGTAGCAATTGCCGAAATCAACGACCCCGCCAGAGACCGCTTCGAACGGTCCGCGAACCATATTTGCGAGCGTATTGCCCCAATAGGCGCGAACGGACAATTTGCCATTAGTCTCGGCTTCCAGCCGCTTGAACGCCCTGACATCGATTGGAAATTCACCGATGAAGGTCGAGTAGCGCAGTTCGATCGGCGGACCGTTGTAAGTTACTGGAGGAAACTTCGCCTTCACTTCGCCATCAAGCCACTTGTCGATCAGCGGCTTCTCTTGAGCTAACGCCACGCTCGTCCAAACCAACGAGGCGGCCAAGCACGTGGCGGCGACGAGAGATCCTCCGATTCGCCGGAACCGCACCTGATGTTCGACATGTTTCGTTTCCATGGCCCCCCCTGATTGTCATTGAAGCTGTTGTTCAGCTTTTTGTTATTGACGCATATTAACCGCTGAGTGGATAGTTGCAACTGTGCCATTGCACGGTGATGCATGTCGTAGTCGCACAGAAGTCGCAGTCGCACAGAAGCAGGACACTTAGACCGCCCGTTTTGTAGATTGGTTCGCGGGTGTGACAGTGCGAATGCGCATGGGGAGCAGTGAAAATCATGTCCGACAATTTGTATCCGAACGACGGGCAATATCGTCAGGAAATCCGGGATGGAATGCGCATTGATTGGGATGTGCCGGTTCCGATGGAGGACGGCGTTGTGCTACGTTGCGATATCTATCGCCCGATCAAGGCTGGCAAATTCCCAGCAATAATGACACACGGGCCTTATGGGAAGTGGAAGCATTTCGACGATCTCTTCCCGCACGCTTATCGCAAAATGCACGCCGATCACCCCGACGTCCCCGCCGGCTCTACCAACAAGTATCAGGTCTGGGAATGTGTCGATCCGGAGAAGTGGGTGCCGGACGGCTATGCCACCGTGCGCGTCGATTCACGCGGCGCCGGCCGCTCGCCTGGCATGATTGACCTTTGGTCGATGCGCGAGACCCTGGATCTGAAAAACTGCATCGAATGGGCCGGCAAGCAACACTGGTGCAATGGCAAAGTCGGCCTCAGCGGTATTTCCTACTATGCCATGAACCAGTGGCAGGTGGCGTCGCTTGAGCCTCAGCACTTGGCCGCCATTTGTACTTGGGAAGGCGCCGCCGACTTCTATCGCGACCAAGTTTATCACGGTGGCATACTATGCAATGGCCTCGCCGATTCACTGGCGCCCATTCAGATTTATTCGGTCCAGTACGGCCGCGGCGCCAAGGGTCCGAGGAGCCGTCTCAACGGCGACCTGGTTGCTGGACCCGTAACATTGAGTGAAGAAGAGCTTGGCGCAAACCGGCGAAACTATGCAGCCGACGTTCGGCGCGCCAAGTTCGCCAACGACGAATATTGGAAGTCGCGGCGGCCGGATTGGTCCAAGGTCAAGGTGCCGATTTTGTCAGCCGGGAATCTGGGCGGTACCAGCCTGCATCTGCGCGGCAACGTCGAGGGCTTTGTCAACGCCGTATCCAAGGACAAATGGCTCGACCTGCATGGTCTGGAGCATTGGACGACCTTCTACAAGGACTATGGCGTGAAGATGCAGAAAAAATTCTTCGGCCATTTTCTCAAAGGGGAAGACACCGGTTGGCTGCATGAACCCAAGGTCCGCGTGCAGGTACGTCATCCGGGTGGGCGTTTTGTTGAACGCCACGAGAAGGAATGGCCGCTGGCGCGGACGAAGTGGACAAAATTTTTCCTGCACGCGGATAATTTTTCACTCGTTACCCAGCCACAGATCACGGCTGGTAAGACGACCTATGGCGGCTTCAGCGATGGCGTCACCTTCTTGTCGCCGCCGCTGGAACAAAGCATGGAAATCACCGGTCCCGCGGCGGCCAAGCTGTGGGTCTCTTCGGCGACAGAAAATGCCGATTTGTTCCTGGTGTTCCGCGCCTTCTCACCGGACATGAAGGAAGTCCTGTTCCAAGGCTCCAATGATCCGCATACGCCACTCGGCAATGGGTGGCTGCGAGTGTCGCGGCGCAAGCTCGATCCGAAACTGTCGTTGCCCCATCGCCCATACCATATTCACGACGAGGATCAGCCGATGAGGCCCGGCGAAATCTACGAAGTGGATGTGGAATTCTGGCCGCTCTGCATCACGCTGCCGAAAAGCTACCGATTGGCGCTGACAGTGCGCGGCAAGGACTACGAATACGCTGGCGACCCGGTTCCATTCCCGCCGTACAAGCCATGGGCGGGCGTCGCGCTGTTCACGCACGATGACCCTGGCGACCGCCCGCCGCAAACTTTTGGTGGAGACGTAACGCTGCATACGGGACCAGATCGGAACGCTCATATCCTGCTTCCGATTATTCCGACCGTGTAACCATCGTAAAGAGCGGCGAGGTTTTAGGCCAATCATCAACCGTTACACCAAGGTAAATATTGGAGCTTACTGTCTCCCGATGGGGTCGAGCGGCTGCGTCTAAAGATCAGTTTGCCTTAGAGTCCTTCCGATTCATTTTGACGCATATCATGCATTACGGAGATAGTTTGCGCGTGTGACGGTATGATGCGTCTCGCGCGCGAATGCGACGACCAATAACAAGTTGGGCATTGTTACCTTGAAACCTTGCAATGCTTGAGGCCCGTATTGGCTTAAGATCGGTATGCCCGCGAATGCCGCACGTGTACCCATCATCGCGATCGGTTGGTCACGGTTCGTCAATGTCCGTTTTGGGGCGGCCGGCCCTTAGTGGACTCAGTTGAGACGTTGCGCCAAGCCCGAGAAGGGCCATAACCGGACATCCAGATATTTGCGCTAACTGATCGCGTGTCCGTGCAGATCGCCACTTACAGCCTCGCCTCCAGCACCATATTGAATGGTGTTTCGGTGGCGCGGCGGAATCTTTTGAAGCCGCCTTGCGTAACCACGCCTTTTAGACGCGCTTCACCGGCTTGCGCGCCGAGCGCCAGACCAATCTCCTGCGCGAGCGAGGCCGGCGTGCAAACCGCGGTCGACGCCGCATAAAACAACGCGCCGACCGGATTGAGATTGTCTTCAAGTTTATCGTGGGCGAAGGGCTCGACAATCATCCACGTGCCGTCGCGCGCGAGCGTCTTGCCGACATGACGCGCCGCGCCGACCGGATCGCCCATGTCGTGAAGACAATCGAAGAAACAGACGAGGTCGAAGGCTTTCGCCGGAAAATCCTTGGCGGCGCCAACCTCGAACGATATCCGGTCACCGACGCCCGTGTCGTGAGCAGATTTTCGCGCTGCTTCGATCGAGGCGGGATGATAGTCGTAGCCGTAGAATTTTGAATTGGGAAATGCCTTTGCCATCAGAATCGTCGATGCGCCGTGACCGCACCCTACATCCGCGACGCTGGCGCCGCGTTGCAGCTTGGCGACGACGCCGTCGAGCGCCGGCAGCCACTCGTTGACGAGATGATGATTGTATGCCGGCCGGAATATTCGTTCGGTGCCGCAGAACAGGCAGCCGTTATGTTCGTGCCACGCCAGCCCGCGCCCTGACTTGAACGCATTGATGATCTTTGGCGCATCGTGAAACAGGCCTGCGGCGATGTCAAAGAAGCCCGCCATGAAAACCGGGCTCTCGTCATCGGCAAACACCATCGCCTGCTCGGGCGACAGCGAGAATTTTTGCGTTGTGCGGTCATACGTGACGTAACCCTGGGCTGCTTGCGCTGATAACCACTCGCGCACGAGACGCTCGGATGTGCCGGTCTGTTTCGCGAGAGCCGTCGAGTCCGTCGCCCCCAGCTTCGCCAGTGTTTTGTAGAAGCCCAGCTGGTCGCCAACGTGAACGAGCACGGCATTGGTCAAGGCGCCGAGGTCGCCCAGCATGCGGCCGACAAAGACATTGAGCTTTGCTTCATCGAAGGCTGGTTGTGTAGTTGTGGGCATCGTTGCCTCCTCATGTTCAGCGGGCGCGATAACGTAAAGGCCGTGAAATAATAATCGCAACCTGGAGCGGATTGCCAGAGCCCGCTCTACCGTCGGAAGCGGCCAATTACCGATCGACCAGTCGCCAACGCCCAGCCCAATCACGAACGCGCGAGTTGTGCTCGCGGATGCTGCCCAGTCACCTATGCTCGCGTCTCCCGGCGCCGATTGCCGAGACCATCGACGAGGGGGAATCATCCATGCGTCGCTTCGTCGTTGCGTTGTGCGTGGCCATTGCCGAGATACCGGATAGACTCTGCATCTGACCGCAAATTCTCTAATATTGCTGCCGATGATCGAAGTGCAAATCAGCCGTCCGGTTACTGGTAGAGAAACGCCTTGCCAAACTTGACTTTGAATGTCTGTGCTCTTGTCGTGGTTGTCGACATCGTATCGGGCTGCTCAAAATCCGATCTGGAAACGTGCACGAGCAAAGCGGCGACGTCTACTGCTAGCATCGAGGCGTGCACGCACATGATCGAGTTGAAAGCATCGTCCGCCGAAGCGCTACCCGCAATTTATCTCGAGCGCGGATTGGCGCACAGCACAAACAAGGACAACGATCGAGCGATCATGGATTTCAATGAAGCGATCCGGCTCAATCCGAGCTATTCCGCTGCTTACAGGGCGCGCGGTCTCAGTTTTGACGAGAAGGGAAATTTCGATCGTGCGATTGCGGATTTTGGCGAGGCGATCCGGCTAGCACCAAACGATGCCAGTGCCTATATCCTTCGCTCCATGGATTTTGCAAAAAGCGGCAATCAGGACCGGGCCATCGCGGATCTCACCGAAGTCATCAAGCTCAGACCGGACGACGTGCATGCCTATCTCGGTCGCGCCGTTAGCTACGATTTTAACGGCGACTTTGATCGCGAGATCGCCGACCTCGATGCGGTCATCCGTTTCGATCCGAAGGGTGTACTCGCGGCCTATTGGAGCCGCGGTCGCAGCTACGTCGCCAAGGGCGATCTTGATCGCGCGTTCGCGGATTACAATCAGGCGATCGGGCTCGCGCCGAACGAGCCGCTTCCATACCTTTTCCGCGGGCTGGCCTTCGAAAAACGCGGCGCGCGTCCGCAAGCCATCGACGATCTAAAGAAAGCGGTCACGCTGCGACCTGTGCGGCGATTCAATAAGCAGGCGCTAGAAGCCCTCAACCGGCTGGGCGCGATGCCGTAGTGTCCCGCAATCACAGGCGTGCAGTCATTGTCTCTGGCTTCATCTGGTCCTGAAGTGATAGCGCAATCGAGCTGGCGAATGTCTCCTTTAGGTCATTAGCCGAATTGACGTCACGTCCCCGACGCGTCCGCTCTTCCTTTAGAACCGGACATCCGGCAAATAGCTGCCGGTGAGCGGATTTATCGGAGCCAATCCTTGCCGATCCAAACCTACGTCTGCTGCCGATAGTGCCGGCGACGGCTCTGTCCAATAAAGTTTGCTTCTGGCACGAGAGCATGTCCGCTCTGCCCGGGTACTTCAGACATCAATTTGTTCGGCTATCGCCAAAACGTCGTCCACCTCGATGCCGAGATACCTGACTGTGCTCTCGATCTTGGTATGGCCGAGTAGGAGTTGTACGGCCCGGAGATTGCCGGTGCGCCGATAAATCAGCGTCACCTTTGTGCGTCTGAGTGAATGGGTCCCGAAAAGTTTATGGTCGAGCCCGATGCTACCGATCCACTCGGAGACGAGCCGGGCATACTGCCTCGTAGACATGCTTCGCGCCGAGCCCCGCCGACCGTCAAAGAGAAAGTCGTCATTCTTCTTTCCTGAGGCCCTTAGGTAATCATCGACTGCTCACGGGTATGCTCAGACAATTCGAACCTCACAGGCAGCCCAGTCGTCCTTTGTCGAACCGTCGCTCGATCTGTTGTGTATCCACTTGGAGCGATATCTCCGACTTTGAGAGCGACAACGTCGCACCCGTGCAACTTACTGTCGATGGCTACGTTGAACATCGCCAAGTCACGTGGTCTGCGGTCCACTTGTAGTCTTGTCCGGGTCGATCAGACATGCTTCGGGCGAAGCGGCGGTTTTGCTCCAGTGAGCTTGTCCTTGTTCCACGGGGTGCGTTTGGCCTTAGTGGGGCTGAAGTTTACTAGTACTTGCATGGTCTTACTCCTCAGTTGCTGAGGAGGCGATCATGCGCAGTGCACCGACGGCATCGAAATCACGCCTGCGGTCAAAGTCCGCTTATTGCTAAACAGCAGACATGCATGGGGTGGCTTGGGACATCCGTTTTGGGCCACATCCGGACATCGCGACCATGTCAAATCTGACTGCTTATCCGTCGTCTCATTCGACCACCTCGTCGGCGCGAGCGCAGAGCGTTGCCGTCAAACGACGCCAAGAACCTTGGCTCGTTGCAGCTTGATCGCGGGTTCAAACCAGATTGGCTATTCCACAGGAAGGGCGCCTGGCTTAGCGCCGTCATAATCTTGGCGACGTGTCCTGCCGATCGGCGATACATGTCGCGCAAATTTGGTTCTTAAGAAAGCAATTCGTCGTCACTGACGTAGGGGGTCTCTTGCTGCCTCCTCGCGTAGGGATAGAATACAGCGCATGGAAACGATGCTGGCGGCACAGTTGCACTACGTCGGCGAACCGATGCGGCTTGAGCGGCTGCCAATCCCCAAACCGAGACCGACGGACGTGGTGGTGCAGGTCAAAGCCTGCGGCGTCGTCCCCAATCTTGGCAACGTGCTTGCCAATTGGCAAATGTGGTTTCCCGAACTGCCATTGCCAAAGCTGCCGGCGATTTTCGGATTGGACGTCGCCGGCGTCGTCGCCGAACCCGGCGAGCTGGTTCAGCATTTCCACGCCGGCGACCGGGTCTACGCCAATCCCGGTCTTGCGTGCGGCTCCTGTCGTGCCTGCCGCGCCAACGAACCGCTCAATTGCACGAACTACACCTTCAAGGGCTATTTCGGCTTTGGTTCGCAATCGCAAAAACTGTTCGACGCCTATCCATTTGCCGGTCTTGCCGAGTACAGCGTCGCGCCGCAGCAGACGCTCGTGCGCATCCCCGACAACGTCACGTTCGAGCAGGCGGCGCGGTTCGGATATCTCGGCACCGCCTACGCCGGATTGCGCAAGGCCGGCGCCGGACCGGACACAAGTGTGCTGATCGACGGCATCAGCGGAACGCTTGGGCTCGGCGCCGCGCTGATCGCGCTCGCGCGCGGCGTCCCGCGCATTTACGGCACCGGGCGGAACCGTGCGCTGCTGGAGCGCGTCAAGGCGCTCGCTCCATCACGCATTGAGGTACATGCGCTGGGCGATCGGCCGACGGCCGCATGGGCACGCGAGAAAAACGGCGGAGGTGTCGACATCATGATCAGTTGCCTCGGCCCCGGCGCGCCAGGAGCGATCATGGTTGACGCGATCTATGCGCTGCGGCGCGGCGGTATTGCCATCAACATCGGCGGCGTCGGCGAAAAGACCACCATGGACATCCACTGGATGATGGACGAGCAGATCTCATTCATTGGGAGCAACTGGTTCTCGCCCGGCGAGGGACAGGCGCTCGCCGACATGGCCGCCGCCGGGACGCTCGATCTCTCGGTGTTCGAGCATCAGCGCTTCGCGCTGGCCGACGTCAACCAAGCCTTGGCCGGGATTCCGCACCGCAACGGCGGTTTCACGAACTTCGTCATCGTTCCCTAGCGCCCGTTCGGGCGCGCGGGCCCGCATGCAAAACCGTGGAATCCGGCAAGCCACGGCGCGGTCACAACACACGGTTTCTTGACTCCGTGTAGAAGGGCACCCTACGGTTTGCTGGGAGATTTATATGCCGATTGCCGCCAACCCACGCTCGGACGCGTCGCAATCCGGCGATCTGCACGACGACCTCGTGCAACGCGCCGAGGCCCTGGTGCCGCGGCTGCGCGAACTCGCTCCTGAGACCGAGCATTTGCGCAAAATGTCCCCGGCGTCCGTCGACGCCGTGCGCAAGGCCGGCCTTTTCAAGGTCCTGCAGCCCAGCCGCATCGGCGGCCACCAGCAATCTCTTCGCACGCACATCGATACAATTGCCGTCGTCGGCCGCGCCTGCGGTTCGACAGCATGGTGCATGGGCGTCATGCAGGCGCATAGCTGGTTGATGGGGCATTTTCCAAAGGCGGCGCAAGACGAGACCTATGGGGCGGACCCCGACACGCTGATTTCCGCCGTCATCAGCCCGCGCGGGCAACTTCGCGCTGTCGATGACGGCTATGTGCTCAACGGCGTGTGGCCGTTCGCGTCGGGATCCCAGCATGCCGACTGGCTGTTGCTCGGAGCCGTGTCCCTCGATAACAAACGCGAAGTGACAGACGAGGCGGACGTGCTGGTTCCCGCCAGCGCAGTAACGATCAAGGACGACTGGAACGTCGTCGGCTTACGCGGCACGGGTAGCTGCACGGTCGTTGCAAAGGATGTTCAGATTCCCAAGCACCGATACTTGTCGCTGCGTGGCCTGATCGAGGGCAAGACGCCGGGTGCGAGCTTGCACGACGGCTGGCTCTACAAGTCCGCCGCCGTACCGGTTCTGACATTGGCGCTCACGCCGTCGGCGCTCGGAATCGCGCGCGGCGCGATCGAAGCCTTCAAGCAAAGGCTGCCGGGTCGCGAGATCGCCTACACCGAGCGCGAAGTTCAGATCGACATGCCTACGACGCATCTTCAGATCGCCGAGGCGGCGACCAAGATCGATGTCGCCGAAGCGCTGATCTATCGCTGCGCCGACCAAATTCAGGACGCAGCCGAGCGTGGTGAGATGATGGAGTTTTCGAAACGCGCGCGCGTACGCGCCGATTGCGCATGGGCTGTGCGTCAATGTCTCGAAGCGGTCGAGATCATGTACTTGGCGAGTGGAGGCTCGGGTATCGCCGAGAAAAGCACCCTCGGTCGAGCGTGGCGCGATCTCCATGCCATCAACATGCATGGCCTGCTCAATCTGCAAACGAACATGGAGCTTTACGGCCGGATCGTGCTTGGCCTCAAGCCAAATACGCCGCTGATATAGACCGGCAATTCTGAAAATAAAGTTGGACGACAATGAAACAAGGGAGGCACCACATGAAATCGAAATCGGGATCTACAAAGATTGACCGGAGTGCGAAGGTCGACCAGCAACGCCGCAAGGTCGTCAAGCTGATCGCAGCTAGCGGCGCGAGCGCAATCGCATTGCCCTGGATGTTTCAAACGGGACGCGCCGCCGGCCGCCCGATCAAGATCGGCATGGTCAGCCCGCAAACGGGGCCGATCGCGGCATTCGGCGAGGCCGACCAATGGGTGCTTGCCGAGGCCAAAAAAACCTTGGCGCAGGGCATCACCGTCGCCGGCGAACAGCATCCGGTGGAAATCCTCTATCGCGACAGCCAGTCGAACCCGAACCGGGCGTCGGAAGTCACGGTGCAGCTCATCAACCGCGACAAGGTCGACATCGTGATCGGCTCCTCGACCGGCGACACTGTCGTCCCGGTTGCGGATCAATGCGAGCTCGCCGGCGTTCCCTGCATCACCGCTGATGATCCGTGGGAAGACTTCTTCTTCGGCCGCAAGGGAAATCCAGCCAAAGGCTTCGAGTGGACCTACCACTTCTTCTGGGGCTTCGGCATGGTCGCCAATCTGTTCGCCGACATGTGGCTGTCGATGCCTACGAACAAGAAGGTGGGCCTCATGCTCACCAACGATCAGGACGGCATCGCTGCCAGCGATAAAGAGCACGGCATCGCGGTGACCTTCCGAAAGAAGGGACTTGAGGTCGTCGATCTTGGTCTTTATCCGCCGCTCAGCGACGACTTCAACGCGCAGATCGGGCAGCTCAAGGCGAACAACTGCGAGATTGCCTGTGGCATCTTCAACCCGCCGCAATTTGCGATCTTCTGGACGCAATGCGCGCAGCAGGGCTATCGGCCGAAAATCATGACGCCGCCGAAGGCGCTGCTATTCCCGACCGCCGTCGAAGCGCTCGGCGCGCGCGGCGAAGGTACGTCGACCGAGGTGTGGTGGTCGCAGCACCATCCCTACAAGTCGGGCCTCACCGGGCAAACCGCGCAGCAATTCTGCGACGCCTACACCGCCGCCACCGGCAAGCAATGGACCCAGCCGATCGGCTTCAAGCACGCCAACATCGAGGTTGCGATCGACGCCCTCAAGCGCGCCAAGAAGCTCGAACCGGCGGCGATCCGCGACGCCATTGCCGAGACCAACTACAACTCGCTGGTCGGTCCCATCACCTGGAGGGGCGGCGGCGCCAAGAATCCGGTGCCGAACGTGTGTACGACTCCGCTCGTCGGCGGCCAGTGGAAGAAAGGCAAGAAATTCAAGTACGATCTCCACAACGTGTACAACAAGACGGCGCCGGACATCCCGCTCGACAGCGCGTTCGAGCCGATCAAGTACTCGTAACTCTGTGACGGTTGAGCAATCGGCGGCCGCTGCGCCATATGCGCGGCGGCCGCTCCTGAAAGTTGTTCATGGCGGTCCTGTTGGAACTCGACGGTGTATCCAAGCACTACGGCGCGCTCAAAGCCGTGGACACCCTCAGCCTTACCGTCGAGGACGGTGAAGCGCTCGCTGTGATCGGCCCCAACGGCGCCGGCAAGTCCACCATGTTCAATCTGATCACCGGCGATGTTGCGCCGAGCGACGGGCGGGTCGTATTCGGCGGGGCTGATGTGACGGCGGTGGCACCGCACGTGCGCTCACGCATGGGCATCGGCCGATCGTATCAAATTCCGCATCCGTTCACGAACATGAGCGTGTTTGAAAATCTGCTGGTCGGTGCGATTTTCGGCGGCGGCGCGACCGAGCGCGCAAGTTACGAGCACTGCGCCGACGTGCTGCGGGTGACCGGGCTCTACGACAAGGCTAACGTGCCGGCGCACAGGCTGACTTTGCTTCAGCGCAAACGACTGGAGCTCGCGCGCGCGATTGCGATGCGGCCGAAGCTCCTGCTGCTCGACGAGATCGCGGGCGGACTGTCCGAATACGAGTGCGGCGAGCTCGTCAAAACCATCAAAGCGATCCACGCGCGCGGCACCACGATCGTATGGATCGAGCATGTCGTGCACGCGCTAGTGTCCGTGGCTAGCCGGCTGGTCGTAATGGACTTTGGGCAGATGTTGGCTCAGGGCAATCCGCATGAGGTCATGGCCAAACCGCGCGTGCGCGAGGTCTATTTGGGCATCCCGGCTGCATGAGCCTGTTGCGCACCCATGGGCTATCGGCGTTCTACGGTGATTTCCAGGCACTGTTCGGTATCGATCTCTCCGTCGAGGATGGCGAAACGGTCGCCATCATTGGCGCCAACGGCGCCGGCAAGACCACGTTCCTGCGCGCCATCGCCGGTGCGCTGGAAACCGCGCCCGAGATGATTGAGTTCGACGGCCGGCGAGTCGGCCACAGCACGCCGCACGAGATGGTGCGACTCGGCATCGCCATGGTGCCCGAAGGGCGCAAGCTTTTCCCCAGCCTGTCGGTCGAGGAGAACCTGCTCTTAGGCGGCCATTGCGGGCGCGCCGGACCGTGGAGCCTACAGCGCGTCTACAAGCTGTTCCCGATGTTGGACGAGCTGCGCCGCCTGCCCGCGCCGGCGCTCTCGGGCGGGCAGCAGCAAATGGCGGCCATCGGCCGCGCGCTGATGTCCAACCCGCGGCTGTTGTTGTGCGATGAGCTGTCGCTCGGCCTGGCGCCGGTGGTGATTCGCGCCATCTACGACTGCCTTGGCGCAATCGTCGCCGAAGGCACGACTGTCGTCATCGTCGAGCAGGACATCAACCGCGCGCTTGATGCGTCGGCGCACTTCTATTGTTTCCAAGAAGGACGGCTTGCGCTGAGCGCGCCGACCAAGAATTTCAACCGCACCGCGATCACCGCGGCCTATTTCGGACTTTAAGGCAGGCTCGGCAATGGAATGGCTCAACATTCTCATTCAGGGTGGCTTGCTCGGCGGAATCTATGCGCTGTTCGCGATCGGCCTGTCGCTGTCGTTCGGCATCATGCGGCTGGTCAACATCGCGCACGGCGACCTCATCGTGCTCTCGGCGTATGTCGCGTTGGTCGTCGTGGAGAATACGGGCCTCGATCCGATCTCCAGCCTCGTGATCGTCGTGCCGATGATGTTTGCGCTCGGCTACGCGCTACAGCGCGGGCTCCTGAATTTCACGCTTAGCGGCGGGCTGCTACCGCCGCTCCTCGTCACCTTCGGAATTTCGGTCATCATCCAGAACTCGCTTTTGCAGGGCTTCGGCGCCTACACGCATCGGCTGCAACAGGGCGCCATCGAGACCGCGAGCCTGCCGATCCCAGGCGGGATCGCTGTCGGGGTGTATCCGCTGCTGGTCTTCGCTGTGGCGGTGCTGGCGATCGCCGGTTTGCAGCTCTTCTTCTACCGCACGCGCCTTGGCCGCGCCTTCCGTGCCGTTTCCGACGATGCCGACACCGCCGAACTGATGGGGATCGACAACCGTAAACTGTTCGCGTTGGCGCTTGGGATCGCGATGATCTTCACCGCGCTTGCTGGGGTGCTGTTCGCGATCCGTACCAACTTCGATCCGGCGGCAGGGCCGATCCGGCTGATCCTCGCGTTCGAAGCCGTGATTATCGGCGGGCTTGGCAGCCTGTGGGGCACATTGCTGGGCGGCATGGTGCTGGGCATCGCACAGGCTGTTGGCGCGGCGCTGTCGCCGACTTGGCAGATTCTCGCCGGGCACCTCGCCTTTCTGATCATCCTGATTGTCCGGCCGAGCGGGCTGTTCCCGCGCACGAGGGACTGACATGGCGCCGGTCCACGTCGATCGCGCAACGCGAGCGAGCCGTATCTTCGTATTTGTCGCGGTGCCGGCGCTGGCCGCGCTCATAGCGCTACCGTGGTGGAGCGGTCCCGGCAACATGCGGCTTGTGGCCGAAATGGCCTACTACCTTGCCCTCGCCCAACTCTGGAACTTGCTCGCCGGATATGCCGGTCTCGTGTCGGTCGGCCAGCAGGCGTTCGTCGGTCTCGGCGCCTATGCATTTTACTACATGACCGGCGCGCTGAACGTGAACATCTATCTCGCCCTGATACTCGCCGGACCCTTCGCGGGCCTGATGTCGATCCCGGTGTCGTTTGCGGTGTTCCGGCTGCGCGGCGCCTATTTCGCCGTCGGCACCTGGGTCGTCTCCGAAGTATTCGCGCTCGCCGCGAGCCTGATCGGCGTGCTCGGCGCGGGCTCCGGCTTATCGCTCACGCCGGCGATCGTACGGCAGATCGCGCCCGACCGCGCCGGCCGTGACACGATTGTCTATCTGATGTCGCTCGGCGTCTCGCTGCTGGTGTTCGCCATCGTTTACCTGCTGCTGCGCTCGCGCCACGGACTTGCGCTGACGGCGATCCGCGATTCCGAACCGGCGTCTGCGAGCCTCGGCGTCAACACGTTCCGCACCAAGCTCACGATCTACATCGCAACGGCCGCGTGCACGGGACTCGTCGGCGCACTCATCTTCCTGCAGAAGCTGCGGCTGTCTCCCGAGGCGGGGTTCAGCATCAACGACTGGACTGTCGTGGTGATCTTCATGGTGGTCATCGGCGGTATCGGAACCATCGAAGGACCCTTCATCGGCATGCTGGTCTATATCGTGCTGCGCGAATTGTTGGCCGATTTCGGCACCAGCTACCTGATCTTGATGGGCGCAATCGCCGTCGCGGTGATGCTGAAGGCGCCAGGCGGCATCTGGGGATGGGTCGTGCAGCGTTACGGCTTGCAGCTTTTTCCCGTTGGCAGGCGCCTCGTAGTCGCGCCCTCGGACGGTCCGCCTGTCCTTGAAAGCTCGCGTAGGCCTCGGCAAGAAGGTTCAGACAGCTCCCCTGCTTGATTTCTCTGCTCTGTAATTGAAGGTGTGAATGTCCGCTGCGGGTCGATAGTGTTGAAAAAGCCCTCGCGCTCGCGTGCGAACAGTGATTCCGTGTGCTTGAGGCTGTCAACGGCGGGGGTTTGCCATGATGGGTCGGCAGACGGGCGATCAAAGCCAGCTGTTTTATGTGTTCAACCTTGAGCGGCGTATTCCGTCGAGCCATCTCCTTCGCCGGATTAATCCCGTTGTGACGCGGGTGCTGGCCGACCTGCGCGAGAAGCTGGCGGCCTTCTATAGCGACATCGGGCGCCCTTCGATCGATCCCGAGCTGATGATGCGGATGCTGATCGTGGGCTACTGCTACGGCATCCGCTTTGAGCGACGGCTGTGCGAGGAGGTCGAGCTGCACCTCGCCTATAGGTGGTTCTGCCGGCTCGATCTCGACGACCAGGTGCCGGACCACTCGACGTTTTCGGTCAATCGCCATGGCCGCTTCCGTGACAGCGATATCTTGCGCCATGTGTTCGAGGCGGTGGTGCGGGCGTGCATGGATGCGGGCCTCGTTAAGGGCGAAGGCTTCGCCGTCGACGCCAGCGTGATGGAGGCGGATGCCAGCCGGTATCACGGCAAGGCGCCCGATGAGATCGACTGGTCGGCGCCGGAGTGCCAGACCCGTGCGGTATTTGAGTTCCTGGCGGGGCTCGATGACGAAGATCCCGATGCCGATCGCAAGCTTCCGAAGGTGATCTCGCCCGTGGACCCGTGCTCGGCCTGGACGGCGAAGGCCAACAAGCGGGTGCAGTTCGGCTACGGGCTCAATTACCTGATCGACATCGAGAACGCGGTGATCGTCGATGTGGAAGCGACACCAGCCAGAACCTATGACGAAGTTGCTGCCACAAAGACCATGATCAAACGGACTGCCGAACGAGTGGGGCTCAAGCCCGAACGTCTCGTCGCCGATACCGCTTACGGCACGGGCAAGTTCCTGCGCTGGTTGATTGGCACCGGTATCACGCCGCACATTCCGGTCTGGGATAAGAGTACCCGTGAGGACGGCACCTTCTCACGCGGCGACTTTACCTTCGACAAGGAACGCAACATCTACGTTTGCCCCGAGGGTAACTCGCTCACGACCACTGGCAGCGTCGGTGCCGACCATGTTCTGCGCTACCTTGCTCCGAAGCGCGATTGTGAGGCCTGCCCGCTCAAGCCGCAGTGCTGTCCGAAGACGCCATCACGCAAGGTCACACGCGATCTCAACGAGGATGCGCGCGATCACGCCCGCGCGCTGATGAGGACGCCTGCATTCGACAAATCACGCGACGAACGCAAGAAGATCGAGATGCGCTTTGCGCACCTGAAGACCCATCATCGCTTCGAGCGCATGAGACTCCGGGGCATCTCCGGTGCACGCGACGAGTTCCACCTCGCCGCCATCGTGCAGAACCTCAAAACGCTCGCGAACCACATCTGGCGGCCGCCGCCGAACTTATCGGCCGTCCACCTTGCGTGAGCGTTGGTGCCGCCAAGCGTCAGTCGAGTAAGCGATGTCGTCGCTCCCCAACGGGAGTGGCGAGCAAAACGACCGCAAAAGCGCAAATTAAGAGCACTGCCCGTCTCGTCGCCGACTTTATCAACACCATCGGTCACGTGTGGACGGCGCCATGGCAAGAACTTTCTGACGTTTCTGCAGCATTGGTCGGGTGCGATCACGTGTCCGGCCTGTTGATGCGGCAGGTGTGGCCGCTGGCCCTATTGCTCTGCGCGGATCGGGTCCCAATCGAAAGCCCGCACTTGGAAGTGCGCTGACCCAAACGGGCTCTCCCGATCCCCGGAACGACCGTATCTGCATTACGTCGTCATGCCCTCGCCAATTGGTGTTGCCGATCGATCTGCTGGCAGCTCTCACGCAGCCAGCAACGGCTTCGGCTCCTTGTATCTGTCACCGTGGACCATGATGGCCCAGGCCATCCGCGCAATCTTGTTTGCGAGTGCGACGGCCGCCACTTTCGTCGGTCGGCGCTCCATTAATCGTCCGAGCCATGGCCGCTTCAGCGTGCCGTGCTTTTGCGCGTAGCGGATGACGGCCATTGCGCCGGCGACGAGCAACCATCGCAAGTATCGGTTACCCTGCTTGGTGATGCTGCCGAGCTTGTCCTTGCCGCCAGTCGTGTGCTGCTTCGGCACCAACCCAATCCAGGCAGCCAGGCTGCGTCCCGACCCGAACGCGTTCCAGTCGCCGATCTCGGCAACGAGGGCGGTGGCGACGATCGGTCCGATGCCTGGAATCTCCTCCAGCCGTCGGCTCGCCTCGCACGAGCGATGCCAGGCCATGATACTCTTGTCGATTGATCCGATCTCGGCCCCGATGGCGCTGTACTGCCGCGCCAGCACATCGAGAATGCCGCGGGCCGCTGGGGGAACCCGGCTATCCGCACCATCCGCGATGATCTCAAGCAACTCGCCGGTTCCATTGCGGCCCTTCGCCGACACGATGCCGAGTTCGGCCAGGTGCCCGCGGATGGCGTTGCTCAACATCGTGCGCTGACGCACCAGCAATTGCCGGGCCCGGTGCAGCATCAAGGCGCCTTGTTGCTCCTTCGTCTTGATCGGAACAAACCGCATCGATGGCCGCGTCACCGCCTCGCAGACCGCTGCAGCATCGTTCGCATCGTTTTTGCCGCGTTTGAGATAGGCCTTTACGTAATTCGGCGGCATCAGCTTCGCCGTGTGGCCAAGTGCTTGCAGCTCGCGGCCCCAGTGATGCGCTGCCGGACAGGCTTCGATCCCCACCAGGCATGGCGGCAGATTGGCGAAGAACTCCAGCATCTTCGAGCGACCGATGCGCTTGCGGATCACCACCGCACCGGCGTCATCGACGCCGTGAACTTGGAATACCGACTTCGCAATATCCAGACCAATCGTGATAACATCGCCCATGCACGGCTCCCCTCAAAGTGGTTTGCTTTAACGCAACCACCCTATGGCACTCCGATGCCGCAGAGTGGGCGCCGTCCACAGCATCATTAGCCGACGTAGCTGCAACTCCGCAATGAGTCTGCTTTTCCTTCGACAGCAGACATTCGCCGTTGCGGTTGGCACGTCCGTATAGGGCGAATACCGGAAGTGACCAACTTCACTCAACTGTCCCGTTGGTGCATGCGATCAGCACATCCGGCGTCGCAGGAGTCGCCCCCACCTCGCGTTTGGCTTCCAGCGAGGTTAGAAAATCGCCACCAATCCCGCCAATTCGGATAGTATCCACGAAATTTGTAGTTGATCGCTGTGCGTCTGCCGAGGAGACGATCAATTTGACAACTTCTGCTTCCGCGAAGACGCCAAATCACACGTTTATCGCCAGCGATCGGGTCGAGGGAACACCAGTCTATCGATCCAACGGGAACAAGATCGGCAGGATCGAACGCCTGATGATCGAAAAGGTCAGCGGGAAAGTCGCCTATGCAGTGATCAGTTTCGGCGGGTTCCTTGGGATCGGCGAGGAGCATTATCCGTTGCCGTGGTCGGTCTTAAAATACAACACAAAGCTCGACGGCTACGAACTCGATCTCGATGAGAAAGGGCTCAAGGACGCGCCCAAGTACGACAAGGATCAAAATTGGGACTGGGGTGATCGCGCCCAACATCAGAAGATTCACGACTATTACGGCGCTACGCCAATTTGGTACTGACCCGGGAGCGACCGATCGACGCTGTCGATAACGAGTCTCGGTTAGAATTGAATGCTGACGAATTGCTGCATTGCGGTGAACCGACGCTCGGGGCCAGAAGCTGACAACTGTGACCGGTCATTACAATTTAGTTCATGAAAAGCTTGGCGTTGGCTAATCTTGCTAGAAGCGGCGCGGCGCCAACGCCGACAAAGGACGCGGGCGACGAAGGCTGCATTTTGATTGGTAGGCCGTCATGAGCAGCAAGCATAGTAGAACCAGCATGGATCGCCGCACTCTGGTAACGGGTGCAGTCACTACGGTTGGCGTGCTCATGCTACCGCAAGCGGCACTTTCCGAGATGCCGCGCCGGGGCGGGATGCTGCGCTGGGCGGTGCCATTCAATCCCGGTAGCCTTGATCCGATGACCGGGCGTACTGCGGGCGAATTCGCCTGCCTCTATACGGTATTCGATGCACTAATCGACTTTGATCCCCTGACGCTCGAACTGAAGCCGGGACTCGCCAGGGCGTGGGTGTTCAGCGACCCGAAAACATTGACGCTAGAGCTTATGGAAGATGTGACGTTTCACGACGGTACGCCGTTCGATGCTGCGGCTGTGAAGTTCAATCTCGATCGCTATCGCACTGACCCGCGCTCCAACATCAAGGCCGATATCGCGACTGTGCGTGAGGCGACGGTCGACGGTCGGCACCGCGTTACTCTGCATCTCGACAAGCCGAATGCGGCGCTACCCGCGATCCTAACCGACCGTGCAGGCATGATGGTTTCGCCCACCCACATCCGCGACAAGGGGCCAGATATCAACCGCACGCCGGTTGGCACTGGGCCATTCAAGTTCATCAGCCTGCGGGACAATGATCGCTTCATCGCGGTACGTAATGACAATTACTGGAGAAAAGGCCTTCCATATCTTGACGGCGCCGACATTGCGATCATCGCTGAGACGGCGACCGGGATGCGCTCGCTCACGGCAGGCGAGAATGATCTGGCGACCAACGTCGGGCTACAGCAGAAGGCCGTGGCAGAGCGATCAGGTAAGCTCGCGGTGCAGACCGAGCGCGTGCTCAGCATGTCCGGCATCTATCTCAACTACGGCCGCCCGCCGCTCGACGATAAGCGCATCCGCCAGGCGCTTAACTACGCTGTCGACCGCGAAGCGCTAAATATAGTGGTATCGTTGGGTCTCGACGAGCCAACCTCTGCGATCATCCCTAAAGAACATTGGGCGAGCGATCCGACAACATTTTCCTACTATAACTACGATCCCAGCAAGGCAAAGAAGCTGTTGGCCGAGGCCGGCTATCCCAATGGCATCGACATTCCAATGTTGGGTTGGTCTGATCAAATCTCAATGCAACGCCAGGAAGTGCTCGTAACACAGCTTGCGAAATCCGGAATTCGCATCAATCTCACGCCTGCGTCACCAAGTGCGAGCTCGACCGAATTCTTCGGATCAGCCAAGAAAGGCGCCGGCCGCATGTCGCTGATTACGGCGCGGCCGGACCCGAGCCAGCAATATGACAATCTGTTCTCAAAAGATGCCTATTTCAACGCCGGCGGGGTTGAACTTCCAGGCTATCGCGAATTGCTCGAAGCGACATTCGCGAACAATGATCGCGCCGCGCGCAAGGAGGCGTTTGCGAAATTGCAAAATTTCGTAGTCGAGAACGCGCTCTTGGTACCATTGATGTTCAACACCTCAGTCACCGTGCGTAATTCCAAGGTGAAGAATTTTATTGCCGGCCTAATCGACAAACCGAAATTGACTGAAGTCTGGCTCGCAGAGTGAAATCCAGCGGTCTTCGACTGACGCGCCACTTCGGATCCATTCGCATCGATTGGCACCTTGCTGCCCTAAAGCGAAGAAAAAGGGTTTGCGCTGTGAGAGCGAGTACGGGTTACGCAGTTGGGCGTACACCATGTCGCTGATGGATCATTAGAGCGGGATGTATTTAGGTTAGCGCATATCCTGCGTTGCGGAAATAATTGGTGCATTCATCGGGTGTGAACGCTCCGAGGAGCTGTCCGATTGCCACGCAGAGTGCGTCGACTGTGCGCGCTGCGGCTTTGCGCAGCAG
>JBGPOB010000004.1:0-26974 GCA_041487815.1 Xanthobacteraceae bacterium
AAATTAGTGGGCACATAATGCAATCGAATACATTTTCACTGGATGACGCCTCGATACTGGTCACAGGGGGCACCGGATCGTTCGGACAGGCGTTCTTGCGGCATTTGTTCGCGAACCACCGTCCGGCACGCGTGGTCGTCTATTCGCGGGATGAACTCAAGCAGTTTGAGATGCAGCAGCACTTTCGGCAAAATGAACTGCGCTTCTTCATCGGGGACGTTCGCGACCGCGAGCGTCTGGGCCGCGCTATGAAGGGGATTCAAACCGTCGTTCACGCGGCGGCTTTAAAGCAGGTTCCAACGGCCGAGTACAATCCGATCGAGTGCATCAAGACCAATGTCATTGGCGCCGAGAATGTCATTAACGCATGCATTGACAATCGCGTTAGCAAGGTGATCGCGCTGTCCACGGACAAAGCGGTCAACCCGGTGAACCTCTACGGTGCTACCAAGTTGTGTTCGGACAAATTGTTTGTCGCGGCAAACCACCTTTCTGGCGCTGGCGGCACGCGCTTTTCGGTGGTGCGCTACGGCAACGTCATCGGCTCGCGCGGAAGTGTCGTTCCGTTTTTCAAGGAGCGAAGCAAAACCGGAACGCTGCCGATTACCGACCCGCGCATGACTCGGTTTTGGATTCGAATTGAGGACGGCGTCGCGTTTGTTGAGCGGTGTTTCGGGCTTATGCAGGGCGGTGAGATTTTCGTGCCCAAAATTCCCTCGATGCGGATTGTCGATCTCGCGAAAGCCATCGCGGCTGACTGCAAGCACGAGGTTATCGGGATTCGTCCCGGCGAGAAGCTGCACGAACTGATGATCACCCGTGACGATGCCAGGCACACCCTCGAATTTCAGGATTTTTATATCATCCAGCCGGCAATTCATTTCTGGGATGAAAAGGCAGGGTCGCACTACGGAACTGAAACCGGCAAGCCGGTGGTCGCCGATTTCGAGTACACCAGCGACAAGAACGATTGCTGGCTCGATATCGAGCAATTGAGATCGTTCATCAATTGACGCCTGCGCGCCAAAAAATTATCGGCTACGGCCGGCAAAGCATCGATCGCAGCGATATCGACGCCGTCGTTGCCGTGCTCAACAGCGATTACTTGACGCAAGGCCCGGTCATCGAGCGCTTCGAGAGCGCCCTGGCCGAGCGCGTTGGCGCGCGCCACGCCGTTACCGTGAGCAGCGGGACCGCCGCGCTGCATCTCGCGTGTCTTGCGGCTGGCATTCGCCCAGGCGATCTCGGCGTAACTTCGGCGATCACGTTCGCGGCGTCGGCGAACTGCTTGCTTTATGCGGGCGCGGATTGCGCATTCGTCGATATCGATCCCGAGACGCTTGGCCTATCAACCGCAGCGCTGGAGGCGATGTTAGCCGGCAACCAGCCGGTCAAGGCCGTTATTCCGGTGCACATGGCCGGACTGGCGGATGCTGCCGCCGAAATCCGCTCGCTGGCGAAAGATCGCATTGTGATCGAGGACTCCGCGCATTCGCTCGGCGGCGCCTATGCCTGCGGCAAGCCGGTCGGCTGCGGCGCGTACTCGGACATGGCAATCTTCTCGTTTCACCCGGTGAAGTCGATTACTACCGGCGAGGGCGGCGCGATCGTCACCAACGACGCGGATCTTGCGAAGCGCCTGCACATGCTGCGCAGCCACGGCATCGAACGCGATCCGAAATTTTTCAAGAGCACCGATGCGTTCGAGGACGGGCAGGCGAAGCCGTGGCACTACGAACAGTCGCTGCTTGGCTTCAACTATCGCATGACTGACATTCAAGCCGCGCTTGGCCTCTCCCAGCTCGCGCGGCTCGACCAATTCCTGGCGCGGCGCCGCGCCCTTGCGCGCCGCTACGACGATGCCTTTGCAAAGCTCGACGGCGTGCGGTTGCCGCAATCGGATGCGCGGGAGCGGGCGCGCTCGGGGCTGCATCTCTACGTTGCGGAATTCGATTTCGCCACGCTGAAAACCACGCGGACGCGCTTCATGGCACTTTTGCGCGCGCACGGCGTTGGCAGCCAGGTCCATTACATTCCGGTCTATCGCCACCCGCTCTACGTCGCGCGATATGGGCTCGAACCGGCGCGCTTTCCGAATGCGGAGGCCTATTACGGCCGTTGCCTGTCGCTGCCGCTTTATCCCGGCTTAACCGACGAAGATGCGGAACGCGTCGTCTTCGCGGTGTCGCGCGCGATCGCCGGCGGATGACGCTGCTGAACCGCATTGGCCTCGGCACGGTTCAGTTCGGGTCCAGCTACGGAATTTCGAACCGCGCCGGTCAACCGAGCCAAGCCGATGTCGCGGAGATTCTGAATTGTGCTGCAAACGCGGGCGTCGGTTACATCGACACGGCAACCGGATATGGCGACGCTGAAAATCTTGTCGGGCGCTACTGGCCCGCGCACCACGCGGCGCGAATCGTCAGCAAGCCATCGGCGATATCGGAAGCCGAAATCGAAGATCGGCATCGACAGGTGTGGCTCGACGAGATTGCGCAATCGCTGCAGCGGCTCAAGCGCGACAGACTTCATGCGGTACTGGTGCATCGCGTTGCCGACCTTCAAAAGCCTGGCTGGCAGTACCTTGTGGAGGCCCTGCAGCAGGCGAAGCAGCGCGGTTGGACAACGCGCATCGGCGCGTCGGTCTATGACGGCGATCAGCTCGCGCTCGCGGAAAGCCGGTTTCGGCCCGAGCTTGTCCAGTTTCCGCTCAATGCGCTGGATCGGCGCATGATTGCCAGCGGCGCGGTGGCGCGTCTGAAGGCGACCGGGACCGAAGTGCACGCCCGGTCGGTATTTCTGCAAGGATTGTTGCTCATGCCGCCCGAAACGTTGCCGGAGTTCTTTGCGCCGATCAGGGCGAAGATTGCCAAACTGCGCGGCCGCTGGGCGAAGCAAGCGCTCAGCCCGCTCGAAGGGTGCCTCGCGTTTACGCTTCAACATCGCGATGTCGATGCCGTCATTGTGGGCGTCAACCGGCGGTCAGAGTTCGAGGACATTGCGGCGGCGCTTTCGCGGTTGGGCGAATTCAATATCGACGATGCGTTCGACGCCGCAGTCGAGCCCATTTATCTCGATCCGTCGCGTTGGCCGAGGTTCGCGCCGTGACCGCGCCGCTGGCCGTTTTCCGCTGCGATGCATCGCCCGCGATTGGAGCTGGCCATGTGACGCGTTGCATCGCGTTGGCGGAAGCGCTTGCTGAGACCGGTTGGCGAATTCTTTTTGCCATCGGGCCTGAGACCGCAGCGACGCTGCCCGCGCTCGCGGCGGGTGGATTTGAAATACTTGTCCTCGAGGGCGCGGCGGCGGCCGAGCCGGCAAAGATTCAAGGCCGGATTTCGGGCGAAGCGGCGCTTCTGGTCGTAGATCATTACGGGCGCGACGCAACATTCGAGAAACAATGTCGCGGCTGGGTGCATCGCATTCTTGTCCTCGATGACAATACGGGCCGAAACCATGAATGCGACATTCTTGTCGATGCGGCTGCGAACGCGCCCCTTGATTACGAAGGGCATGTACCCCGCAGCGCGCTCGTTCTGGTCGGCCCTCGGTATGCGCTGATACGCCAACTGTTTGTTCACCGCCGCGCCGAGGCCTTGGCGCACCGGCATGGAGGATTGGTGCAGCGGGTCTTTGTGTCATTCGGCGCAACGGACCCACTGAATGTGACGCCGATCGTGCTCGATGTTCTGGGCCGCGTTTTGGCGGGTGTCGAAGTCAACGTGGCACTATCATCCAATGCGCCGCACCTCGACGAAGTGCGGGCGCGGGCACGGCAAAAGGTCCGGCTTATGCTTGACCCCTTGGATATGGCGGAACTCATGGCACAGTCGGATCTGGCGATTGGGGCCGCAGGCGTGACCACTTACGAACGCGCAGTGTTAGGGCTACCGTCCATTGTTGTGGTGTTGGCCGATAACCAGCGCGATATCTGCCGGCTGGTGACCGAAGCAGGGGCGGCAGTCGATGCCGGTACGCTCGACAAAAATTTTGCCAAGCGATTGGCAGCTTGCATAACCGACCTCGTTGGCGGCTCGGAAGCGCGTTCTCGTATGTCGCTAGCGGCGAGCGACATTATTGACGGTCACGGACCCCGAAGAATTCTTGCGGTAATCGCTGGCGAAGCGGTCGCCAAAGACGGACGGCGTGTCCGCATGCGCCGCGCCGAAGCGACTGACGAAACTTGGCTGCTCGCGTTGCAGCGAGCACCCCAAACCAGGGCACACTTCAAGAATCCTGGAATTCCAACCGCCGAGGAACACCATCACTGGATGCGAAGGACCCTGTGTGATAACGACATATTTCTGGCGATCGTCGAGGTGGATGGAGCGCGCGCCGGGATGATCCGCCTCGACCGGACATTTGATGCCGCCGGCGCAAATGCCTATGCGATATCCGTCGCCGTCAGTCCGGCGATGCATGGGCAGGGTATCGGCTCAGCGGCGCTGGCGCTTGCGCGCCGTCTGATGCCCACCACAACTCTGATCGCGGACGTTTTGCCGGCGAATGCCGCGTCGAAATCCTTGTTTCTTAGGGCGGGCTTTATTCTTTTGGACCGCAACCGCTACCAAAGCTGTCCCTCGCGCTCAACGATCGGTCTCACTTAAACCAGCGGCGTGGGCGTAGGATACAGATCAGGACCGCAGTCATGTCATCGATGATGTACACTGGAGATCGCGCCCGGCGCGCCATCGATACCTCGCACCTGGAGAAAAGGATCGAAATCAATCGCGCCTATTCATCGGCGAATTTCGACGAGTGGCTCCTTTCGCATCTAAAGGTCAACGCCGGCGAGGATATTCTCGACGTCGGTTGCGGGAGCGGCTCGCAGACCATCCCATTCGCAACACTGGTTGGGCCTACCGGCAGCGTATCGGCGCTCGACATCTCCTCAGAGTCGATCGACCTGCTTAAATCGAGACTCCCGCCCGCGGCGCCTGTGCAAGCCGTCGCCGCCGATATGGCCGAGTTGGCGAACGTGATTTCGACCACTTTCAAGACAAAGAACTACTCGCTCGCACATTCGAGCTATGCGCTCTACTATTCAACGCTAAGACTTGAAGTCCTGAATGTCATGAGGTGCGCGTTGAAGCCCGGTGGGCGCTGCGCGGTCTTTACCCCGAACGAGCCACATGGGCTTGTCGATCTTGCGAGCCGCTTCATGTCGATGCCCGAGGCTGTCACCGACTCGCTTCAGTTTGGCCCCGCGGTCTTGCAGCCATACTTCGAGCGAAATTTCAGCCGCGTCGAGATTCATCATTTCAACAATACGGTGTCGGTTCCCTCTTCGGACGTGCTCATCGAGTTCTACCTGCAGACTACCTATTATGACGCGCGTATCGAGAGCGACATTCGGACCGTGGCTGATGCCGCAATCGCGCATGCGGGCAGCTTCCGATACGACAAGAATGGCTACCTGATAATGGGTTTCCGCGATGCCTAGCCCGGCCAATCCCAGTCGAATACTTGCCCTGGTCGCGCACCCGGATGACGAGGCGCTCGGGGCCGGCGGCACATTGGCACTTCACGCAGCGCGCGGGGCACAGGTGCAAGTCGCATTCTTGACCGACGGGATCAGCGCGCGCGGCAAAGATCAGGCCGCGGCGAATCGGCGGGCCGCAGCCGCCGGGCGCGCAGCGCGCATACTGGGAGCTGGTGAACCTCGCTTTCTCGGCTTTCCGGATAACCGCCTCGATACGGTCGCCCTGCTCGACATCGTTCAGGCGGTAGAGAAGGTCATTGGCGAGCTCAATCCCGATACGATCTATACCCACCATGGCGGCGACCTGAACATCGATCACGTCGTCTGCCATCGTGCCGTTATGACTGCGTGCCGCCCGTTGCCGGGCTCGAGTGTGCGGCGAATATTTGCCATCGAAGTCGCATCGAGCACGGAATGGGCGCCCGATCACGCCTCGCCTTTCAACCCGACAAAATTTATTGAGATCACCAACACAATGGCGGTAAAGCGGCGCGCGCTGGAAGCCTACGCGGAAGAAATGCGGCCGTTTCCTCACGCTCGATCACACGAGGCGGTCGAGGCGCTCGCGCGCTGGCGCGGCGCATCCGTCGGAGTGGCCTGCGCGGAAGCTTTCGTGGTGTTGCGTGATGTCGAATTGTAAATCACGGAGCCAGGGTCCGTTTTAATGCGTCGCGAAGTTGTCATCGATAAACGCTCTATCGGGGAGGGACACCCCCCCTACATCGTCGCGGAGTTGTCAGCTAATCACGGCGGTAGCCTCGATCGCGCGCTAGCGGTGATGGAAGCGGCGAAATCCGCAGGTGCTGATGCGGTGAAATTGCAGACCTACACCGCGGACACCATCACCATCGATCATGACGGACCGGATTTTCGGATCACTGGCGGCTTGTGGGATGGCCGGCGGCTCTACGAACTCTATGAAGAGGCGCACACGCCGTGGCACTGGCACGAGCGGCTGTTCGCCAAAGGCCGGGAGCTTGGAATCACGGTTTTCTCGACACCGTTTGACAACACGGCAGTCGATCTGCTCGAGAGCCTGAATGCCCCCGCCTACAAAATCGCCTCCTTCGAGCTCGTCGATTTGCCGCTGATCCGCCGGGTCGCGGCGGCCGGCAAGCCGACCATCATGTCGACCGGAATGGCGAGCCCGGAGGAGATCGGTGAAGCTGTCGACGCCTATCGCGGCGCGGGAGGGCGCGAATTGCTACTGCTGCATTGTGTGAGCGGCTACCCGACGCCTGCGGCGCAGTCGAATCTGCGGAGCATCACTCGGCTTGCGGGAGAATATGACTGCCCGATCGGCCTGTCCGATCATACGCTGGGCGTGGAGGTGGCGATCGCGTCCGTCGCGCTGGGCGCTTGTCTGATCGAGAAGCATTTTACGCTTCGACGTGACGATGGCGGTCCGGACGCTGAATTTTCGCTGGAGCCGGATGAAATGGCGGCGCTGGTGCGCGGTGCCAAGGCTGCGCACGCGGCGCTCGGCAGCGGTACGTCGGCGCGCGCCGAAGTGGAATCCGGCAGCAAAGTCTTTCGCCGTTCGATCTATGTGGTTCGGAATATCGCCGCCGGCGAAACATTTTGTGAGCAAAACATCCGCATCATCCGGCCGGGCTATGGCCTCGCTCCAAAGCACCTTCCGGAGATTCTCGGCAGGAAGGCCAAGCGCGCGCTCGCGCGCGGAACACGCCTGACGTGGGACGTAATCGAGTGAACGTCGCGCCGTGCGCGATCCGGTCATTCGGCATTAGGCCGTTGCGTCGGTACCGAATTCCATCATGAAAACCGTCGCCATCATCCAGGCCCGCATGGGCTCGACCCGGCTTGCCGGCAAGGTCCTCATCGACCTTGCGGGCATGCCGGTTTTGGGCTGGGTCGTCCGCGCGGCGCGCGCAGCCATCGGCATCGACGAAGTATGGGTCGCGACCTCAACGTCATCCGGCGACGATCCGGTCGCGACGTGGTGTGAGAATAACGGCGTTGCCGTCCACCGCGGGCCGGAACACGACGTGCTCACGCGCTATGTTGAAGCTGTCGGCGCGAGCGGGGCCGATGTCATCGTCCGCGTGACGTCCGACTGCCCCTTGCTCGACCCGGCAGTCATCGCGCAAACCGTTCGGTTGCGCGCGATGACGCGCGCCGCCTATGCCTCCAATGTCGACCCACCGACATGGCCCGATGGGCTGGATTGCGAAGTCTTCACGGCCGACGCGCTGCGAACCGCCGCGGCCGAAGCGACACGTCCCTCGGATCGCGAGCACGTCACGCCCTTTATTCGCAATAACCGGGCACGATTTTCCGCCGAGACGCTGGTCGCCCCGCTCCCTGATCTTGCGCGCGAGCGTTGGACGCTGGATACGGCCGACGACCTTGCCTTTCTCAAGGCGATCGTCGCACGCCTGCCGGGCGCGCGCGCGCCGTCTTATATCGAAGTTCTCTGCGTGCTCGATGGCGCGCCGGAGTTGCGCAAGATCAACGCGCGTGAAGCCAGAAATGCGGGATTTACTGCATCGGTATCTGCCGAGCCGTTGTCGACGTCGAGAAGCTTCGCGCGCTCGCAGGCATATCTTGAACGCGCCGAACGTGTGATCCCGCTCGGCTCGCAGACGTTCTCGAAGAGCAAGATTCAATTGCCACCGGGCGCGGCGCCGCTGTTCGTGACGCATGGCGATGGCGGCAAGGTCTATGACCTCGACGGCAATGAGTATGTTGACCTGATCAATGCGCTGATGCCGAACATCCTCGGCTATCGCGATCCTGACGTCGACGGCGCCATTCGCCGGCAGCTCACGCGCGGAATCAGCTTCAGCCTCGCGACTACGCTCGAAACGGAACTCGCCGAGCGGTTGGTCAAGCACATCCCATGCGCCGAAATGGTCCGCTTCGGCAAGAACGGCACCGACGCAACGTCGGCCGCGGTGCGGCTCGCGCGCGCCGCCACCAGGCGCGACCGCCTGATGCTGCTCGGCTATCACGGCTGGCAGGACTGGTACATCGGTGCCACTACACGCAATCTCGGCGTGCCGGCGAGTGTATCGGCGCTATCGCATCTGGCGCCGTACGGCGACCTCACCGCCGTCGAGGCGCTGCTGGCAAAACATCCGCTCGAATTTGCTGCGGTCATTCTCGAGCCGATGAATACGCTTGCGCCGCCCCGAGGCTATTTGCAGGGCCTGAAGGACCTTGTGCATCGGCATGGCGCCATTCTGATTTTCGACGAAATCATCACCGGCTTCCGCTGGTCGCTCGGCGGGGCGCAGGCGCGCTATGGCGTCAATCCCGATCTCGCCTGCTTTGGCAAGGCCATGGGCAATGGCATGCCGATCTCGGCTGTCGTCGGCCGCGCCGACATCATGCGACTGATGAACGACATCTTCTATTCGGGGACGTTCGGTGGGGAGGCGTTGTCACTTGCGGCGGCGATCGCAACGATCGACAAGCTGGAGCGGGAGAATGTCAGCGAGCATCTCTGGGATGTCGGGGCATCGCTGGAAAAATCCGTGCGCGAAAAACTTGCGCATTTCGGCCTGTCCGACGTTATTGGACTCGTTGGTGCGGCGCCCTGGACGATCCTGACCTTTAAGGATCACGCCTCGGTCTCCAAGGAGGCGATCAAGACGCTGTTGCTGCGGGAGATGATCGCCGCCGGCGTGCTGATCAATGCTAGCCACAATCTGTGTTTTGCGCACACGCCGGCGGACATTGGACGGGTATTGGCGGCCTACGATCACGCGCTTGCAGTCTTGCGCGAAGCATTAGACGGCGGCGATATCGGGCGGCGGCTCGGTAATCAGGTCATCAGGCCGGTATTTTCAGTGCGCGCGGCTTCGTGACCGATGCTGCGTTCCCGCTGGCTCGGAATTAACACGCTAAAGCAATGGTGGAGGCAGGCGTGACAAAATATGACGCCCGCAAAATCCGCGATCTGTTCGACCGCGGCGAGAACGTAATCCAGTGGATTCAATCGCAGGAGGGTGCCGGCCACAATTCGGATACGGCAATTCTCTATTCCTACGATGCGCAGGCCGGATCGTATGTCGATCGTCTAAATGATCCGGCGGCCCGCGTATTTAACGAAGAATTTTGCAAGAGTCTCGCCCGCGTAATCGATGAGTTTGCGCCGGACAGCGTTTTAGACGCAGGTACCGGGGAGGCGACAACGCTTGCAGCAGGTTTGGACCACATGGTCCGCCGTCCACGGGATGTTTCGGCGTTTGATATTTCGTTATCGCGACTTCTATTCGCGCGGCGTCATCTTGCGGCGCATGGTCACCAATCTGTGCGGTTGTTTACTGGCGATCTCGACCGCATACCGGTGACAACGGCGTCGGTCGATTTGGTGATAACCGTTCACGCAGTGGAACCAAACCACCATCGGGAGGACAGCATACTTGCGGAGCTTCTGCGCGTGGCGCGGCGCCATCTGGTCATGATCGAGCCGAGCTACGAATTCGCATCGAAAGAGGCGCGGGCACGGATGGAACGGCTTGGGTACGTCCGTGGCTTGCCTGCCGCCCTGGAGCGCCTTGGCCACCCGGCTCTCCTTATCGAACGGTGGCAGCACAATTCCAACCCGCTGAACAAAGCAGCTTTGATTGTTGTCGACAAGCGGGACGTTAAAGCGCCCGCGCCCTTTCGCTTCGCGTCGCCGATCAGTGGGGCTGAATTGATCGATTGCGGCGATTACTGGTTCTGTCCCCATGACGGCCACGCATTTCCGATTGTGGCCGGCATTCCCTGCTTGACGACGGACAACGCTATACTCGCAAGCAAACTGACGCAGTTTCAGGCGTAGTCCGCCGACCGGCTTCGTCGATTGGATTGCCGCTCAGGAGATTCGAAAAATGATGCAGGCGTTTCAGGTGTTTGTTGGCGAGCCGCTGCAACACCGGCGGTTTGATCTGGCATGGTATCGCCTACTGCAACTATTGCACGTGAGAACAAACGGCGCGATTGACGCCGGTTATATGAAGCTGGCGCGGCTCCTGCAGCCGAAGGTGGCGCTGCCTTCATCGACGCAAATGAATGCGCAGAAGATCCGTGATGTGGTCGAGCGGCTGCGGCGGGAAGGCTACATGATCCTGCCCGATCGTCTTCCCATGACCGACGTCGAAGCGATTACAAGCTTCGCGTTCTCGACGCCGGCAATCGGCGCCAATCTCAACAATGCGATCCAGATTTCACGCGACCATATTCCCGAAGGCGAAGCGCGATATTACTGGTGGATGGATCAATTGGCTGCGGTGCCGGCCGTTCAGAGGCTTATCACCGAGGGCCCCTATTGCGCGATTGCGCAGGAATATCTCGGTTGCCGCCCTATCCTGGTCCATATTTCTTTGTTTCTTGATCGTCCTTATGAGGGTCACTACGAACCCTATTCCTATCACTGCGACAACGAGGGTCCTGGCTTCTTGAAATTCTTCTTCTTTCTTACCGATGTCGCGATCGGCACCGGCGCGCATTATTTCATGGCCGGCACGCAAGCGCATACGAAGCCGAAATTGCTTCCCGGTGGGCCGTTCTACAAAGAGCAAGACTTGTACAATTACTACGGTAGGGACAGGGAAATCATCGTGCAGGGGCCCGCCGGCACGGTCCTGGCCGAGGATACCGCAGGCTTTCACCGCGGAAGCACGATCTCACGTGGCTTCAGACTGATGATGCAGTTCGAGTTTTCGGCCATCGACGTACCGACTGAGCAGGAGCTTGCCCGCAAGCTCGTGCCGAATTCAGTCGTCGGTCTGCATCCTGGCTTGGCTTCGATCGCACGAAAATTCTACATTCCGGCAAGGCGATAGCAATCAATCTGTCCGGCCATAGTCAGAAGAATTTGTCACAGAAACATACCTAATGAAGGAGCGCTTCAGCCAGTACGTTGCATCAACAGTTGGCTATTCGGTTGTTCAACAAATTGTCGGATGGTTGCGGCACGCGCTGATCGCTGCATACTTTGGACTGTCGCGAGATTTCGACGCGTACCTTGTCGTCTACACCTTGGTCTCGATATTCATATTCAATTCTGCGTTGGTCTTCGACACCGTTGCAGTTTCCCGCTTTGTTCAAATCCGCGACAAGGAAGGAGATGATGCTTTTTGGCGGGCGAGCAATCGTCTTCTGCTTCAATCGTTTACGGGCAGCATCTTGATGGCGATTTGTGCTGTCGCCATCACATGGATTTTGATGCCAATTGTGGCCGCGGGATTCAGCAATTTCGAGCGGGCTGTAGTGCAGCGCATCTCTTGGTACTTTATCCCGTGGGTGATGGTGATCATCCCATACTATGCGCTTTCAGCACACTTGAAGGCGATCTGGAAGTTTCATTGGGTTTTTGGTGCGGAAATTGCTGTGATCGTCATCTCGGCTGTCACGCTTTTTTTCGAACATTCGGATATATCCGCGCTTCCGATTGCTTATGCCGTTGGCTACGGCGCTGCCGGGTTAGGCTTGTTTGTTCGGCGCGGCTGGAAACGGGTGTCATCGCGGTCGCAGGCTACAGCCATCCTGTCCGGGATGTCCGGACAATACGCGGCGATGCAAATCGGCAATTTGGCTGGGCTGGTCGATCGGTTTTTCCAGTCATTTCTGGTTCCTGGTGGAATTTCTGCGCTTGGTTACTCGGGCCTGATTGTCAACAATCTGTCCAGTCTGTTGACGTTCCGTGAAATCTACGTCGTCCCGCTGTCCACAGAATTAGGCCGGGAAGATCGACTCGTTCGTATTTTGCAAGGTGAGGCGTTTGTCGCTGTCCCTTGCGCATGCTTTCTGTTTGCCTATGCGGAGCCATTGATCACGGTCCTCTTTCAGCGAGGACATTTTACCTCCGCGGATGTTGCGGTCGCGGCGGAGGTGCTGCGCATTCAGGCAATATCGCTGTTCGTTTCACCTCTCCTTGCACCGCTTGAACGCGTGTTTCAGATCGTTGGCCGTCTCAGGTTTACCCAGATCCGATATGTGGCTACGCTTCTGGCTACTCTGTCTTTCCAGTATCTTTTTGTCTTTGTGTTGGGAATGGATGTGCAGGGCGTTGCCTGGGCCGGGCTGTGCAGCGCGGTGGTCGTGTTAATGACGGTCGCTGTCCTTGTGCGCCAATGCGCCATGAACGTGCAGTGGCAAAAAATTATCGCCAATGCGTTGTTGGCAGGTGTAATCGCAGGGGGCGCTGTCGGGGTCTCGTTGTATCTGGCATCGATGTTCAATGGCCTCTTGGCGCTCGCTGCCGGCGGAACCGGCTATGGCGCGATTATTGCTGCGGCATATTTCGTCATAAGACGAAGATTGCGATTGATCATTGGATGAGTCGTGACGGTGTGTTGACTATTGCGGTTGCGATCGACGCAGCACTGCTTTGGCCATCTTTCTCAATGCAAGGTAAGGACGACCGATGCACGCGTAACGCCATCGCTTGGTACGAAATTTGACATAGCTGAAAATCGGGTACACGGGAGGCGTTTTGGGATTCTGTGATGCACGTGCTGCGATAAAGACGCTGCCTGACAATAGCTTGCAGTAGATGGTCTCGAACCCTGCCATCGTCAGTGCGTATTGCATTGATGATGCGGAAGGAAAAAAGCTGTGCGCGTAAGACGGAACCGAAGGATCATAGCTGGCCAGGAAATCGGCGAGCACGACGCAGAACAATCCATTCGGTGCGAGCCACTCGCGGACCGACTTCAAAAATCGCATCGGTTCGGTGACGAAATAAATCGCGTGCGCGATATGAATAATGTCGTAGTTTGGGCCAACGTCGATCGCTTCAATCTGGCCAATGCGGGAGCGAATGCCCAGCTCGCGATGGAAGCGGGCCGTGGAAGGATCGGTATCGATACCCTCGGCATCCCATCCGTGCGCTGCGAAGACCTGCACAGTCTCGCCGAGCCCGCAGGCTATGTCGAGAAATCGGCCGGGCGTGTTTCTCGCCAGAGGAGCGAACAGATGGTATGAGCGCTCGGCGCCAGCTCGGCTGATTACCTGTCGATGCTTCCAGACCGCCTCGATGGCCGCAGGGTCGAGGTCGCCAACGGAGCGATTGATTTCCCACAGGCGGCGCAGGATTCGCAGGTCAGGCTGTTTGGATGGAACGGCGTTGCCGCAGCGTCGGCAAAGGTGCCAAGTGTGGGGATTGTGGTCGCCGAGTTCAGCTCTCCAGATCTCCGCATCGGGATCGCGAACGAACGGAATGGACCAGAAATTTTCGTGACCACAGATCAAGCAAATCATTTGCACATCATCGTTGGAGCCGAGCTGACAAGTTCTGGGCCTACGAGCCTAAGGGGCCAACTGCGGCGTGAGTTGTAAACGGCCGCCGGCCAAACACAATGCCCAGCCCCTGGCTGGTCGGAAAATTCGACGGAGCTGATTTTTGTGTAAACCAAATTTCTTTATTCTTGGTGCTCCCAAATGTGGCACGACGTCGCTTGCGGCATGGCTCGCCGAGCATCCAAACATTTTTATGTCTGCGGCCAAGGAACCGCACTTCTTCAACACCGATGACAAGCGTATCGTGAACACGCTTGAGCAATACGAACGCTACTTTCGTGATGCGCGGTCCGAGCACATAGCCGTCGGGGAAGCATCGGTCTGGTATCTGTCTTCAATCGACGCCGTACCAAACATTCGGAAATACAATCCCGATGCTCGATTTATCGTTATGTTGCGCAACCCGCTTGAAATGGCGACAGCGCTGCACGCCGAGATGCTCTTCACACGAATTGAAACCGAGCCGGATTTTGCGACTGCCTGGAATCTGCAAGAGGATCGGCGCCACGGCCGGCGCTTACCGCCGCTGTGCTGGGAACCGCGATGGTTGCGTTACGGCGATTTATGTTCACTCGGCGCGCAGCTCGAACGGTTGCGCGCCCTCGTGCCGGGCGATCGTATCCTGACAATCTTGCTGGATGACATCCGGAAGGACGCGCGTCGGGAATATCTTCGTGTCCTCGACTTTCTGAGCGTGTCTGATGATCAACGGGCTGACTTCGCCGTTCACAACCCCGCTAAAGTGCGACGCTGGCCTGGCTTGCTCCTTCTTTCGAGTGCGGTACTGGAGATCAAACGGATGCTCGGCATTACGGGCGGGCTTGGCATCTGGACCAAGATCGACGAGAAGAATCGCATCGAGACGCACCGAGAACCGCTTTCCCCCGCAATGTCGGCGACATTGAAAGGATACTTTGCAGCGGATATCCAACGACTTGGACGTTTGCTGGGCCGCGATTTGAATGGCTGGCTAGCCTGAAAGCTTTCGCTGGACCTCATGAAATACAAGATTGCACTCTACGGGTTCGGATCATTTCCCGTCGTTTTTCGTCATCTCATCGACGTTTCGCGCACCGAGAAATCACGAATTGAATTTTGCGCTATTCTGGCGCAACCGAACTATCGCAAGGTTATCGGTGACGTATTGCCCGCCGCTGATATCTTGGATGTCTACGCTGAATTGCCGCGGCAGCCGGTTGGGGGGGATCTTTCGCTGTTTAGAGAATATCATGGGAGCGTGATCGAAGATCTTGCGGCGCTCAAGCGCGCGTACCGCAGGCGAACCGCGCGATGGCGCCTTGATCGCGCTATCGATGTTTATCGGCTCTATAAGAATTTTCTCATCGAGCGAGGGGCCACTCACCTGCTGTTGTCTAACATCGAAACGCCTGAAACAAAGATTGCCGTTGCAGTGGCGCAGGAGCTAGATTTGCGCGTGATGGCGCCAATCGACTTGCGGAGTCTAACTGGAACCTATTTTTCGATCGACTCGTATGAGACGCCGCCCTCTTATGCGGCAGCAACGCCGGAAACGCGCGTTCGTGCGGTTGAATACATCCGGCAGTTTCGTGAAGGCGAAATGCCCGCGTGTCACACACCGGCCGACTACGTTGCGCCGTCAGACGATGACGACGTTCTTGAGGACCACTTGCAGCCGCTCTTATGGCGAATGCGAGGTTTTGCCGAATCGCTGGTCAAACGCCGGGATCTCTTTGACTACGAGGAAATCCGGGTTTCTGTCATGCGAAACTTCCCGGCCCTGCGGGAGACCGTTCGCGGCATTCGCAGGTGGCGCAATGCCAAGCAATACGACGTCGACCATGTCGATGGTTTGCCTGAGCGCTTCATCTTCTTTCCGCTTCAATATTCGCCGGAATCATCGATCAATGTTCCAGCGCCGTATTTTGTCGATCAGTTCCGCGTCGTTGACGCTCTTCGCTTTGCGATGCCGAGCGATTGTGTGCTGCTTGTCAAAGAACATCCCGCTTGTGTCGAAATGCGACCGCCGAAATTCATGCGACGGCTGCGGAACGTTCCTGGTGTCGTGGTCGCAAAAGCTACAATCCCGTCGATTGATCTCATCAGACGCGGGCTACTGACTGCGACCGTCACCGGGACAGCGGCTTTCGAAGCGTTCCTGCTTGGGCGTCCGGCGATCGCGCTCGGGCCCGGGCTTTCGGCGTGGGCACTCGGCGGCCCGTGTTCGCAGGCGTACCTACGGGACGACATTGCGCAAGCGATGGCAAATTCGCCCTCGCAAGACTTTGTCGTGAACCAAATCGCCAAACTATTCAGCGTTCGCTATCCATTTTTCTTTGCCACAGCGCACCAGCCAGGCGAGCCTATGTTGCGACGAGGCAATATCCGCCGGTTCTGGGCCGCGCTCGTTGATCATTTGGAGCGTGAACGTGTAAGCGCCGTCGGAGTGGCGCGATCCTGTTCGCAAGCTCACTCCGTTTAGTCGATCGAATTTCCTCTCTTCATCGGACCGCATTCCGAAGTAAATGACGTCACATCTGCCTCTCCATCTGAAGCGGCTTGAGTCCGAGGCCATTGAAATCATCCGCGAGGTCGCAGCCGAGTTCCGCAATCCGGTCATGCTGTATTCGATCGGCAAGGACTCAAGCGTGATGCTTCATGCCACGATGAAGGCCTTTTTCCCAGGAAAACCACCGTTCCCACTGCTGCACGTCGATACAACCTGGAAATTTCGCGACATGATCAAATTTCGCGACGAGCGCGTTCACGCGCTGGGGCTCGACTTGATCGTGCACGTGAACAAGGAGGGGCTTGAGCGGGGGATCAATCCGATCAACTCCGGCTCCTCGCTTCATACGCAGGTGATGAAGACCGAAGCTTTGAAGCAGGTACTTGAATTACATGGTTTTGATGCCGCGCTTGGCGGCGCGCGGCGTGACGAAGAAAAGAGCAGAGCCAAGGAGCGCATCTTCTCATTCCGTGGAGCCAACCACGTTTGGGATCCGCGCAACCAGCGCCCTGAACTGTGGAAACTGTTCAACACCAAAATCCGTCAGGGTCAATCGATGCGGGTGTTTCCGTTGTCGAATTGGACGGAACTTGATGTGTGGCAATACATTCTCTTCGAGGAAATTCCGGTTGTTCCGCTGTATTTCTCCGCAGTGCGGCCCGTTGTTCGCCGGTCGGAAACGCTGATCATGGTTGACGATGACCGGCTTCCGCTCGATCCAGGCGAAGTTCCCGAACGTCGCCGGGTTCGGTTTCGTACGCTCGGGTGCTATCCGCTGACTGGTGCGATTGAGTCAGAAGCCGGATCTGTCGCCGAAATTGTTAGTGAAATGCGAGCAGTTCGCACCTCAGAACGGCAGGGCCGTTTGATCGACAGCGACGATGCGGCGTCAATGGAGCGAAAGAAGCGGGAAGGCTACTTCTGATGGCAATGATTGCCGAAGCAGTTCCTGTTGACGCGGCCGCGGTCGGCCAGCCTGGGCTGCTTCGCGTTCTCATATGCGGTTCAGTCGACGACGGAAAATCGACTCTGATTGGCCGGCTGTTGTACGATTCACAGCGTATTTTCGACGACCAGCTCACGGCTCTTCAGAGTGACAGCCGCACGTTCGGAACGACCGGCGACCAATACGATTTTGCTCTTCTGATGGACGGACTCGAAGCCGAGCGTGAGCAGAACATCACCATCGACGTCGGCTATCGGTATTTCTCGACCGCGCGGCGCTCATTCATCGTCGCCGACGCACCTGGGCATGAGCAATTCACCCGCAACATGGCAACCGGCGCGTCGAACGCCGAGCTCGCCGTGGTGCTGGTCGATGCCCGTAAAGGTTTATTGCCGCAAACGCGACGTCACTCGATCATCTGCTGGTTGCTTGGAATTCGTCATATTGTGCTGGCGATAAACAAGATTGACATGATTGGATATGACCAATCAATATTCGAACGTATTGTGGCGGAGTATTCGGCATTTGCATCTCGCCTTAATTTTTCGTCCATCGTTTCAATTCCGGTTTCTGCCCGCGACGGTGACAATGTCATGGCATCCAGCCGCAAGACGGGTTGGTATGATGGCGCCACGCTGCTCGGTTGCTTGGAGACTATCGACGTTGAGTTCGGCGAGGCGGTGAAGCCGCTCCGCTTCCCCGTTCAATGGGTCAATCGACCCAATGCAGACTTCCGCGGATTTTCCGGGACTATAGCAAGCGGGCAAGTGCGGAGAGGCGATCCGATTGTGGTTGCCCATAGTGGGGTTCTAAGTTCGGTCAGCCATATCGTCACTGCGAACGGAGAAATTGAGAAAGCTGGCGCGGGAGAAGCTGTCACACTTACTTTGGCGGATGAGATCGACATCGCGCGCGGCGACCTTCTGGTAAAACCGCATCAGCGGCCGGATGTCGCGGATCAGTTTGCGGCACACGTCATCTGGATGGGGAATAATCCGCTCTTGCCTTCCCGTTCCTATCTGATGCGTGTCGGTACACGCTGGGTGCCGGCCACGGTCACGCTGATCAAACACAAGCTCGACATCGAACATCTGGAGCCACTCGCGGCGCGATCGCTGGCGTTGAATGACATCGGGTTTTGCAATCTTTCGACTGCCGCTCCCATTGCGTTCGATGCATATTCCGACAATCGACAAACTGGCGCGTTCATCCTGGTCGATCGGTACACTGATCAAACGGTCGCGGCGGGAATGATTGACTTTCCACTGCGGCGCGCCGCAAATATTCATCCTGAACTCCTATTAGTAGATAAAACCTCCCGCGCGGTGGCGATGCATCAGCAGCCGTGCATATTGTGGTTCACGGGTTTATCGGGGTCCGGAAAATCCACCATTGCAAAAGTCATCGAGGCGCGTCTCCATGCTGCCGGGTACCATACCTATTTGCTCGACGGCGATAACTTACGGCATGGTCTTAATCGAGACCTGGGGTTCACCGACGCCGATCGCGTGGAAAACATCAGACGCATTGCTGAAGTTGCTAGACTCTTTGTCGATGCGGGCGTCATTACTTTGTGCGCATTTATTTCACCGTTCCGCGCCGAGCGTGCGATGATGCGCGAATTGGTCGAGCAAGGCGAGTTCATTGAATTGTTCGTCGACACGCCCATCGAGGAGTGCGTCCGGCGCGACCCGAAGGGCCTCTATGCAAAAGCATTGAGCGGGTCGCTTAAGAATTTCACCGGGATAGACTCAAATTATGAGGTGCCCGAAAAGCCTGAAATCATTCTGAGCACGATGAATCATAGCGTCGATCAACTCGCCGATCAGGTGATTCACTGGATGAAGGAATCAGGCCATATCGCCTGAAGTGTCGCCGATCAATTGGGATGCGGGCACAGTTCGCTCGCGCCGATTAATGTGTCAAGTGATCTCGCAGCTGGAATATGAGCTTTCGGACGGCGCTCGGTGTCGAAACTAGCAGCCTCGCTTGCCACCAGCGCCGCCGCTGCGCATTCGTTCCCGACGAAATCTGAAGAAAGTTTTTAGCCGCCTCGACGTCCCCTGCCTTCAAGCAGTCAAGACAATGCGCTAAGGCGAGACGGAAATAGTACTCCTGCGCGCTGCTCTTTCGCTCGGAAGGCCAATCCGGATGTTGATCCAGAATTTCAAGAAGGGTCGACATGCTTACGTCCTTCGCCAGCCGGTATGCCTGCGAGCTGAGACTATCGACCGTTCGACGATAAACGCAACCGATGTAATCTGATGCAGCGACCGGCGCACCCGCTGCCATCCGGGTCCACAAGGCGAGATCTTCACCGGCTGCCTTCGGCGTTGGAAATCCGCCGCTTTCGGTAGCGCAGCGGCGTAATACCATGCACGAAGACGTAAAAAATGGCGGGCGACCTTCGGCACATTCGGAGAAATAGTCATCGACCAACCGATATTGGACTGGTCTTTCAGAATGGCGCCGCGGTTCGTTTCGAACAACTTCCACGAACGCATTTCCGAACAGCGCAGCCTGCGGAAATCGATCACTCATCCTCATGAGATGAAGAAGATGGTCGGGCTGCCAAAGGTCATCGGCGTCAAGAAACGCAACAAATCGGCCGCGTGCTTCTTGCATCGCCTGATTGCGAGCAACGGCTACACCTGAATTCTCTTGCCGGGTGACGGTTAGCCGGGGATCGTCAATGTCACGCAGCTTCGATACGCCATCATCGGTCGAACCGTCGTCGACGACGATAATCTCAAAATCCGCGAAGCTCTGCGAAAGCGCGGAGCGCACAGTCTCGACGATAAATCCTGCCTTGTTGAACAAAGGTATTGCAACGGATAAAGCAGGCGGTTGCGTCATTAGGCTACTCGCTAGTCGATCGACGCCGAACAATTGGCCTCTCAACGACTGAGTATCTAGCGGGCGCGCGGCCCGTGGAGCAAGCATGTTTTCGATTGTTAAGGCCGGCGCGGCTCCGGAGCTCTTTGACGCCTGGCGCGCAGATCCTGGATTTGCGTCTGCCGAAGCCCATCCGCTCTATGGCGCATTTGGCCGACGCTATTATCCGGCTACATTCGGCGATGCCTTCAGGGATGAAAGCTTTGCGGTGTGCTACGATGCCCGCCCGGTATTGTTGGCGCCGTGCACCGCCTGCGAGCGGCAAATCAGTTATTTCGAGTTACCGGTCCAACTCTTCGCTCGCGCGGATATTGAGGCCAAGACCGCCCGCGCGGCCGTGGAAACGGCCTTCGAGTACTTTGATGCCTTGCAGATGAATTATGAAGTGAGCAGAGTTATCATCGCAGACGATAGCAGTCTCGGCACGCTGTCGCCGACCGGCAAGCAGTGCCTCAACCGCGGATATCGCGCGGATGTGCGCCTTACCGGAATCGCCAATTTTGATGAAGGGGAACCTGGGTTGCGCCGCAATTTGCGAAAGAGCTATCACTCGCTGGTGAACTGGGGCCGGCGCAATCTAGAGATCGCTATTGTCGATGAACATAACCCCGATGGCGAGTTGTTCCGGCGGTACCAGAACTTTCATCGCGAGGTAGCGGGGCGCACGACCCGTCCGCAACAATCGTGGGACGTCATGTTCGACTGGATCGTTACCGGGTATGGCGATCTCGTTCTCGGGCTGATTGACGGGAAATTGGTGTCTGGAACGATGGTCGTCGACGGTACCACGACAAGCTATTACGCGTCGGGCGTCTATGATCGCAATCGCTTCGATAAGCCGCTTGGTCACTTTCCGCTGTGGCGCAGCATCGTGCGCAGCGCCGAACGGGGTATGCGCCATTTTGACCTTGGCGATCTGCCGCTTGCGGGGGCGTCGGATGTAAAGGATGTTGCGATCGGCTATTTCAAGCGCGGTTTTGCCACCACGATTGCCACATCGATAGCCTGGACAAAGGAGATCAACCTCCAGCCGGAGACGAGTGCGCGATGAGTGGCGGGGTTGATGTCTGCAAGGCCTGGTACGACGAATCCTATGACCGGTCGGGATATTCTGCTCAGCACCACTACCCCAACGAGGAGCCGCTGCGCTTCTTCGGCCGCTAATATTTTCCCCTGCCGACCGAGCAGTGCTAATGCATCCGCGTACTCGAAGTCAGATGCGGCGCGGGCTCTAATCTTTGTATGATCGCTCGGGAGGGATTCGACGCGTATGGACTCGATCTTTCGCCAGCGGGTATCAAGCTTTGCGAGACGATGTTGCAGTCCTGGGGAGCGGCTGCAACGCTTGAAGTCGCCAGCATGACTTCGTGCCCGCAACCCGCGTGTTTCTCCGATATCGTGGGTGACGTATTTTCCTCATATTTTCTTGATGAAGCCGAATTTTCTGATTTCTTGGACGAGGTGAAGCAGTCGCTGCGGGCCGGCGGCCGTTTCTTTTCGTATGCGCCGTCCAAGAACTCCGATGTCTTCCGTAACCCCGACACCGCGCGCCGGCTCGATGCCAGCACGATTGATGGTATCCGAAGGGAAGGTGCCCCCTTCTACGGCAACAACTATCCCTTCCGCTTCACTGCCAATGAGAAATAACGCTCGGCATTGGAGAAGCGCGGTCTGACGGTCACATACAATGAAAAGGCGGGGCGCACTTATCGGGACGGTCACGAGTATTTTGAATTCGTGGTGATTGCCGCTGAGCAAAATACAGTACGATGGAGGTAATTCAGCAGTACTGTGTTTTGAAGTTCCTATAGATCAAGGGTGGCCGGCGGAAATGCCGGAGTCCGCGATAAGACGAATTTCAATTCGCCGACCAAGCGCAATGGCGGGCACTTCAAGGAAGGCATACGAAGCCCATGCAGCGGCGATCGTAACGGCCGTCGTAACTAGTATACTCATCCATACAGCCGCCGCGTCGAGCCCCTGAAGACTTGCCGTAAGCGCGGCCATGAGCGGATATCCGATCGCCGCGTGATAGAGGTACCAACTGTACGAGATCCTGCCGATAAACGGCAGCAGGGGAATTGTGATGGGCCGTCGCAACGCGAGCGCCAAAATCGCCGCATTGGTCACGACGAAGATACCCAAACCGATATTGAAATATGTTCCGAAGGCACAAGTCGCGAGTGCGGTGACAACCACAAGCGCGGCCAGACTGTAGTCTGATATTTCCCGGCGTTGCCAAGGTCCGAACTGCATGCCGATGAGACAGAACGCAAGATAAGTCAAAAGAGTGCTGGCTTCCCCCCTGAACGCGACGACCCCCGCATTGAACAACAGGACGATACATGGAGCGAGGCGCAATGCAGCTTTACCCATCCGCTTAACAAATGGTGCTAACAGATAGAATTTGATTTCAATAAGAAGCGTCCAAATGACGCCGCGCATCAGCGGAGCGCCAAGAAGGTCTTGCAGAAGAAAGGCATTAGCACCGACATCGCGCGGCATCCAGACGCGTCCATTGGGCGCAATCGCGTCGATTGAAAAGATGATCGCGAGACACGTCAAGTAGGCTGGAAAAATTCGGAAGAAACGTCGGCTGAAGTAGCGAGCGAGATTGTCATCATAGTTGAGATGCCGCTCGATCAAAAAACCGCTGAGCAGAAAAAACAAAGACACGCCGCCGAGCCCGAACGGGCCCACAAACGCTGCCAAGTATACATTTGAAATGTGATTATACAGGTAGTGAAAAATCACCACTAACAGAATGGCGAGGCCGCGCACCGAATCCAGCGCAGCCAGGCGCTCCGCCTGGCTTTGCGGAGATGGTATTAAATCCGTTGGCGCGGTCATAAGAATGTGGCGGCGGTCCCGGCAAATCACGTGCCGCTCCGTCTCGTGAGTGCGGCTATCCTATTGATCGACATACCCGCGCCGCTGTCAAATACGATTCGGGCGCAGATGGGCATTCACTGTTCGAACGATTTATCCAGCGCTATTGCCTCGCTGAGTCTTGCGTCGCTCGCGCAGGCTGTAAATTCCAGCCCCGGCGGCCAACATCAGGACCGGCTCGATCGGCAGCCGGTATTTCGGCGAACCGACCGGTCCATTGGCCGCGAGCATGTAGCAACTCCACAAGGCGAAGAGTGCAATAGCTACCCGTTCCGAGCGATTTTGGACGGCGGCAACAACCCCCACGAGTTGAACGCAGCGCACCACCGCCACGCCGGCAATTCCGAGCAACAAAATCCACGCGTAGGCGGGATTGTCCGAGCGCAACAGGAAATTCCACACCTTGTCAAAAATGTTATTTCCCTGCGTCGCGTAGAATCCGGTGCGCGGCAGCTGCGATACCGGCGGCGACAGGATGATCGCCGGGGAGCCGAGATTGAGGCTTGCACCAAGCAGCCACGACTTCGCAAAGGCTGAAAGTGGCTCGCGTGCACCCGCTTCTTTTCCAATTTCCATATATTGGCGGCTGTCCTCAAATGGATTTGCCGGCATTGGTCCAAAGCGTTCGAGCTTGCGTGCTTCAAGTTTGTCGCGGCTGGTCGTCCAGGGCGTCCCATCTCGTGCTTCGTTCGCGAGAGGTACGACCCAAATCGCGAAATGCTTGCCGCCCTGTGGCGTGATGGCCCAGGCTCCGTAGACGTCTACATTGCGTATCAGCAGAACGCCGACGCAGGTCCCGGCGATGACAGATGCCGCGACGAGCTGATTGAAATGTTGGAATGTCAGCCGCCGTTGAATCGCCAACACGCCGCCGAGAAATAGCACCATGACGACGATCCAGGGCGCGCCCACGATGCGGATCAACGACGCCGCACCCAGGCCTCCACCGATGAGCACGGCATGGCGCCACTGAGGCTCACGCAGGTAGCGCACCGCGCCGAACAGAAACAGCGCCGCGCAAAATGTGAATGGCGTATCGTTATAGGCGAGCCCGCACATGACGATCTGTGTCGGATTGAGAATGGCGGCAGCGGCCGCGGGTAGCGAATAACGTTCGTTGATTGTTGTGGCGATAAGGTAGACGAGGACGCATGTGCCGGCGTCGAGGACACACTGCGTCAATACATAGGTGAGCGGCACAAATTCAGGAAACGCCAGCGCGTCAAGTGTGATGATCCACATGAACAGCGGCATGATCCCCGGCTCGGGCCCGAGCCACTGCCAACCGGCTACGGAGCCCGATTTGATTGTGGTCGCGAATTGCGCCGCGTAGGCGACATAGGTCTGCGAATCCACGCCTTGCAAGCCGTCGTCGCCCATTGTGAAATATAAGCTGAGCGCATAGGCCCATCGGATCGCCAGCGCGCCGAAAAAAATCTTGAGTACTATCGAAGGCAAGAAACGCATTGCCAAATTGCCCTGCAAAATCTATCTGTTTGCGACATCCGAGCCCGACTTCCTATAAACCGCAATCAGCCGGAACGCCGCAACAGGCCCCAGCAGCCGCCGCAGCGTCCATTCGAGCCGCAATAGCGGGCGAGCGAGCGTCGACGGCAGCGCCGACCATGGTCTGAAGCCGCCGGACAACGGATAAGCAACGAACGAAAAGCGATCGACGCGCTCGAGTGCAAGTTCCGGGACCAGCCTCGCCAGCGTCGCGCGAAAATTGGTGACGAGTAGCGTTGGTATGGCCTGATTGGAATCCCACGGGCTCTTGTCGGGCGAGATCGCTCCGTCCTGCAATGGGTCGGCGGACATGTCAACGGGTTCCTCGTGAAACAGGCGGTAGAAGACTGAACTGATCGGCGTTATGGCGGGCTCGCACATGATCATGCGGCCGCTGGGCCGTAGCACGCGCGCGGCCTCCCGAAAGATTCGCAACGGGTTTTCGATATGGTGAATCACATCCACCATCACGATGTTGGAAAAGGTCTCATCGGCGAACGGGAGACGCTGCGCGTCGCACACGATGTCGACGCAGGGTGCGGAGACGATGTCGCTGCAAATCGTGCCGGGCGCGAAAGATTTGAAATTTCCCGATCCGCCACCGATTTCGAGGGTCGGTCCTTCGACACTTGCTTCCAAAATGCGACCATAGATATCGCCGTAGACTTCGCGCAGGACCTTCTTTCGGTCCCAGATCGCGCGGTAATCCTGTAGATCGTGCGGCACCGGCAATTCCTACAGCGCCTTCAGCTTTTTGAAGGCAAATACGACCATGCGCAGCAGCAGCCAGCCATGGCGGAACCGCGAGATCTGCGTTTCGCCATATTCGCGCGCGGCGTATCGGATTGGGACTTCGGCGGTTTTCAGATTGAGCTTGCTTGCACCAAAGATGAGGTCGAAGTCGCCGAACGGATCGAACTCGCCGAAGTACGGCCGGTTTGCGACGATCTCGGCATAGTCCCGGCGCAGCAGAACCTTGGTGCCGCATAATGTGTCGGTGTGACGCTGGTTCAGAAGGTAAGTGAAAATTGTCGCGAATAGATAGTTGGCAAGCAGGTTGAGAAACCGCATCGCCTGCTGATCCATCGGATAGACAAGGCGGGACCCGTTGATGAATTCGCCTTTCCCCGAAACCAGTGCGTCGTAGAATTTTGGGATGTCTTCCGGCGGCACCGTGAGGTCGGCGTCGAGTATCACGAGCAATTCGCCGCGCGCTTCGGCAAAACCTTTGCGCACGGCGTCGCCCTTGCCGCGCCCCGTCTGCTTGTACGCCTTGATGTCGATATTGGAGTAAGCTTTCTTGACGCGCTGGATTTCCTCCCAGGTCCCGTCGGCGCTGCCGCCTTCGACATAAATAATCTCAAGATCATCGGTAAATCGCGGCATCCGCTTGACAGCCACTTCGATATTGCCGCGTTCATTGCGACACGGGATGACCACGGTCGTCGACAGGCTTTGCAGTGGCGCGCGCGGCAACGGGCGCGCAATGACATAATTGCGCAGACACAGCTTGCGGATCAGCGGAAGTGTCGCGACATAGCGGTTGATCAATCTGCCAAGCCCAAGCAGATGAAACGGGGACAGCAAGCGCCACTCGCGCTTGATCACGTCGAAGTCGGCGAGGCCGAGAAGATTGCCGATGTCCTGGATCGAGAGCCAATTTTGAGCGGCTGGCTGTTTTCCGGCGGCGAGCCACGAATAGAGTATGCTGAGAGGCTCCCATAGGCGCGAATGATAGGTGACGACTACACGCGTATGCGGAGTGCAAAAGCGGTGCAATCCGCGGAATGTCTCGATGCAATCGTCGAGTGATCCGATTGTGTCGGACATCACAATGAAATCGAACGTGCCTTCAAGTCCTGCCACCTCGTCAATCTGATCGACGTCGCCATCGAGAAACGTGAGATGGGAATAGCGTGACCGCGCTTGCTCGACCATGCGCGCGCTGAGATCGATCCCGACGCCGTGCGATGGTTTGAGCGCGTTCAGCAATGCGCCGGTTCCGCAGCCGAGATCGAGTACGCGCTTGTTCTCCGGGACAAGAAAGCGCAGATAGCGCCAATCCTCATCGAAGAAGAAACGGTGCTTCGCGATCCAGGTTTCGCGCCGGTCCGCGAGCGCTTCAATGGCCTCGAGTATCCGGCGCTTGCGCTCGCTGTAGGGCCTGCGCGGCGGCGGCCGAATAGCATCAGGGTTGGGGTGCGTCGCTCGCATGCATTTTCATAGCATATCGGGCGGGCGTGGATATCCATACCACGCCGCCGATCAGTCCCACGACCAACAAGGCGGCGCCAAACAGGATTGAAACCAGAACGCCTTCCGTCTGACCCAGCCCGGCGTAGCCGAAGGCCACCATCATCGCGCTTTCGCGCACGCCCCAGCCGGCGATGGATATCGGAATCGACGCGATCAAGATTACCGGAGGAATAAGGAGCAGCGCGTTGCCAAAATCGAGTGGTGCGCTGACCGAGTATGCTACTAACCAGGCCGCCGCCACCGTCAGCAGGTGAAT
>JBGPOB010000005.1:0-26039 GCA_041487815.1 Xanthobacteraceae bacterium
CGTCTGGTGCCCCCTGATTGCCTCCAGTGCAACCTTGGCCTTGAACTCAGCCGTGAACCGTCTGCGTGTCCTCATGGTGGATCGTCCTCGTCATCGTCAAATCCACCTTAGCCGGCTGTCTCAGGAAGTGGGACCACCTCTGATATACGTTATTTTATTTTGAAACCATTAGCTTTGAACTTTTGGCCAAACGGCTTCAACGCGCCGCCGCCTGCAGGATTCTTATGACATTGGCCGCACGGAAGCTTGGTCTGCGCCGAGAACTCGGGTTTTGCGCTGACCTGTTGCCCGCTGAAGACGAGTGCCCCAGCGACAAGAACGATAATCGCGATCAATCCCCCCACCTCTCCAGATACGACTAAGGTCGTGGCGGGTTTTGCTGTTGATGTTGTGGGCACATCTTGTTGCATAGACAGGTTCCTAATCTTTTCAAGGATTTCTGCCGACCTGGCGAAGAACGGCGGATATAGGTAATTTATATATGATCTTTCATCATAATGAGTTCTTGACGTACGTCAAAGGAGACGAGCGAATGACCGTTCAGATAGATAAAATAAAAAACCTGATGGTCACGAAGCCGGTTCCTACGGATATCGTGATATGTTGGGTATGGTTTGGTGGGTGGGCCATAACCTGAGAGTCAAAAACCATTTAAGGACAATTCCATGAGCGAGCAGATCGAGACGATCGCGCAAAAGGGACACATCGCGCGCGTTTGGACGTTCGTTTGGCGGCCTAGCGTGCAACGCTCGATCGCGACATTGGTCATCACCGGAGGGATTGCCGGAATCGTGTTATGGATGGGGTACCTGCCAAGCGCATTAACTCAACCTGCTACGATCAGTCCTGGCACCGGTGACGAACTTCGAGCTCTGTACGCCAACGCGGAGGAGGTTGCGGAAGGCAAACGCGTCGCGGAATCTTTATGCGCCGGCTGTCACGGCGCGAACGGCATTAGCGTCAGCCCGGACGTGCCCCATCTTGCCGGCCAGCGTCCCGCATATCTCTTCCTCGAACTGAAGGCCTATAAATCGGGTATCCGCGGCGTTAGCGCTATGAACGACACCGTCAAGTTCTTAAGCGACGATGCGCTGTTCAAGGTGTCTGCCTACTTTGCCAGTCTCGATCCCGTACAATCCAATGACGCGAGCGGAGTAAGCGCGGCCCAGCCCGATCCGGTCCAAGCTGGCAAGGCTGCGGCGGCGGGCTGCGCGGGATGTCACGGCGAGGCCGGCGTCAGCAAGACACTCGGCATGCCGAGCCTCGTCGGACTGGATCCCAAATACCTCGTCGCGGCCATGAAGGCATACAAAAGCGGTCAGCGTAAGAACGAAATTATGAAGTCGATGCTGGCAAGCGTTGCTGACGCGAACATGGATAACATCGCGCTCTACTATGCGCTGCAAAAGCCCGATCGAGCGCTAACCGCGATCAGTGGCGACCAGGCTGCGGGCAAGGTCGCTGCCGCTGGCTGTGCCGGGTGCCACGGGGACGAGGGTGTCAGCGGAAATCCTGCGACCCCGAGCCTCGCCGGACAGGATGCGCAGTATCTCGCCGATGCGCTACGGGCCTACAAGGATGGATCGCGCAGCGACGAGACGATGAAAGGCCTGGTAGCGGCGCTCGACAACAACACCATCAAGAACCTGTCGGCCTTTTACGCGGCTCGGGAGCCACGGCCACCAAACGTACGCAAGCCTCTATCGACCGATGAATGGACGCAGAGGTGCGACCGCTGTCACGGCGTGAACGGCAACAGCACCGATCCGCGTCTGCCGGCCCTGGCGGGACAGCGCTTGGACTATCTCGAGAAGGTGTTGCATGCCTATCGGACGGGCGCGCGCAAGAGTCCGCAGATGGCTGCCATGTCGGACGTGCTGACCGAGGTGGACGTCAAGAACCTTGCAGCCCACTATGCGCGCCAGCGAGCGCGTGCCGTCGTATACGTCCAAGTGCCGCCCAAGTAAGCCGGCTGAGGAGACGATAATTCACGCTCGATGCCGATGCGGGAAATCGCCAACACGTGGTTGAAAATATGGTTTGCGACGGAGTACTACGCGCATCGTTTGATCGACGAACCAAGCGGTTTGGCGGTCGAGGCGAAAAGAGCTCGGCGCAACGCGGTGCTCTGCGTTTTTGCGCCTTGGAAAGTCACTCAACCTAAAGAAGGAGTGCGATCATGAAATTCAAGCTGTTGACCGTCGCGATTGTTGCATCGCTCAGTGCCATCGGCGCCGCACAAGCCGCTGGAGACGCGCAGGCGGGCAAGGCCAAGGCCGCCGCGTGCGCTGCATGCCATGGGGCAAACGGTCAGGGGGTCGCACCGAATCCCGCGCTGAAAGGCAAGAGCGAGGATCAGCTTCTGCAAGCGTTGAAGGATTACAAATCGGGCAAGCGCGACAATGCCGTCATGAAGGGACTGGTAAGCGCGCTCGGTGAGCAGGATATGGCAAATTTGGCTGCTTATTTCGCGTCGCTTAAGTGAGCGTGATAGTCAATCTACGCACTTGCAATAATGAGCATCACGGAGGTCGGAGAAACCGGGACGCGGCTTGAGCCGTGCTCGGGTATCCCAGTCCAGAAGACCAAAGGAACTTACCATGACTGATGTTCCGTTGCACCGGCTTTATCGTCATTATTCAGAGCTGCCATACAGCCAGCGCGTACTGTATACCGCCACGCTGCTCATACTCGGGTTGGGCTACCTGTTCGCTTTGATCCACCTCTATCACACATACGCGGGACGGGCCGGTGGCAATCCGCTGCTATTGTCATATGAGGACCTTGTCGTCGCCTACACCGGTAGTGGCAAGGGCTCGCGCCTCGAGTCGGCCCTGCGCGGACCGATGTCGAACATGCTGCCCCCCGCCGAGGTCAACAGCATCATCACCTGGATCCAGCAAGGGGCAAATCGCGCGCAGTACGACAAGGACATCAAGCCGACGTTAGATCGTCGTTGCATGGCCTGCCACGACGGTAGCAACCCGCATCTTCCGAACTTGGCCAGTTACGACAATTTGAAAAAGGTGACCGAGCAGGATACCGGCACAGATGTATTCACACTGGTTCGAGTGTCGCACATTCATCTGTTCGGACTTAGCTTCATTTTCTTCATCATGGGCCTGATGTTCACCCATGCCTACGTGCGGCCGGTGTGGTTCAAGTGTGCCATCGTCGCGTTTCCGTTTGTTGCCATCGCAGTGGATGTCAGCTCCTGGTATTTCACCAAGCTTTTTCATCCTTTCGCCTGGGCCGTTATGTTTGCCGGTGCAGTGATGGCTCTGTGCTTCGCCTCCATGTGGGTGGTGACAATGTATCAGCTGTGGTTCTCCCCGCCGCCTTCGATGGTCGCCCAAAGACAAAGCGGCGATATTCCCATCATTGGCTGACGAGGTCACAAAGCCTCGTAGAGGGTTGTCGAACCAGCAGCAGTCCAGCGATTTCGTCAATGTCATTGGCGATGAAATCAGCCCGCCGTCTCGACAGACCGGCGGGCCGATTTGCGTTCAAGATTCGGACGTTGACCTACATCAATTCACAATGAGTTCTCATCGATAACATTAAATCGGTTTAGTCTCCGATCCGAGAATCGTCATGGCGGATGTACTGCAAGTTCGACCGGCAGAGCTTTTGCGGCAACGAATTGGCACGCAGCGAACTCCGGATCGAAATAGCGATATTTTGCGGATTATTTAAAAAGCGGATTATTTAAAAAATCGGGAAAGCCATGCCGCGACACATCGTTCGACTCGTTGTGCTTATGGTGGCTTTCATCGCAGTAGCATATGAAGCGAAGAAATTTTTCACCGCCAATTCATTTTACGAATATGGCCATTATAGGGGAAACTCCGTAGCGGAGATTGCTTCCGACAAACCAAAATACAAAGGGACGGCATATTGCGAGCAATGCCACGCCAAGCGATTCGCGGAATGGGCCAAAGGCGTCCACAACAGCGTTGACGTCGGAAGGGTCGTCAAATGCGAGGTCTGCCATGGCCCCGGCGGCGGACGAGATGATCTCGGCATGTTTGTGAATTCGGGGACCGGCCCTGATCACCCGAAAGACCTAAAGCTAGTTGTCCCAACCGACGCGAGGAAGCTCTGCACTCTGTGCCATGAAAAGATGGTGGGCAGGCCGGCGCAGCAGCCTCAGATCGTGGTCGCCGACCACGCCGGAGCGCAACAGTGCACCGTTTGTCATAACCCCCATTCGCCCAAGCTCAATCTAGCGTCTGCCGCGCCGACCGCGCAGCGTGGCGACGCAGCGCTGGGCAAGACCAAGGCCGCCGCTTGCGCGGGCTGTCACGGTGTCGAGGGGGTGAGCGTAAATCTCCCTGGGCCGAGCCTCGCAGGACAGAACGCGGCCTATTTCGGCGACGCCCTCAGAGCCTACAGCACGGGCGCGCGCAACAATCCCATGATGAGCGCAGCTGCGCAGGGCGTAAGCAGCGAAGATAGCGAACACCTCGCGGCCTATTTCGCGGGATTGAAATGCGAAAGCAGCCTGAATGCGAAGAAGCAGGCGGCGTCGGCAGGTCAGGCACCAGCGTCGAAATGCATAGCCTGCCACGGCGCCAACGGGACGAGCAGCAACCGCGCGTGGCCGAACCTTGTCGGTCAATCCAAGGATTATCTCGTCGCTGCCCTGAAAGCCTACAAGGAAGGTACCCGCACGAATGCCATGATGGCTGGAATCGTCAAGGATCTGAGCGACGCGGAGAGCGAAAGCATGGCGGCCTATTACGCCAATGCGAGCTGCAAGTGAGATAGGGCGGGACTGACGTTTTTGTAAGGAGCGCGGCAATGGAAGAGCAAGAACAACTCGAGAAGCACGAAAGAGATCGCCGCGATTTTCTAAGTTGTCTCGGAAGTGCGCTTGCGTGTGGCGCCGCCACAGTGGCGGCAAGCGCCGTGTCGCCACAAACTGCGGCGGCCACCGCGGAAGCGGCGGCAGGCACCCAGATGCCGCCCAATCCTGCTATCCCGGAGTATGACTGGACCAAGCACCGTTGGGCGTTCGGCGTCGATGCCGAAAAATGCATCGGCTGCTTGCGCTGCGTCGAGGCCTGCAAGCGGGAAAACAACGTCTCTCCTGATGCGCATCACTTCCGTACCTGGGTCGAGCGCTACGTCACCTTGGAGGGCGAAGACACCGCGCGCATCGACAGCCAAGCCGATCCGGTGAACATCGCGGCCTCCAGCTCAGAAGGAGAGTATCGGTTCGCCAATCGCTACAAGGATGCGAAGGTCGAAAAGGCCTTTTTCGTGCCCAAGCTGTGCAACCATTGCACGCATCCCGCCTGCGTGCAGGTGTGTCCGACCGGTGCGACCTATCAGACCGAAGACGGCGTCGTCCTCATCGACCACACCTATTGCATCGGCTGCCAGTACTGCGTGCAAGCTTGCCCGTACGGCGCGCGCTTCTTTGACGAACGCAGGAACGTCACCGACAAGTGCACCTGGTGTTATCACCGCATTACCAAGGGACTGCAGCCGGCCTGCGTCGAAGTTTGTCCGGTCGGCGCCCGCATCTTCGGCGATCGCAACGACAAGCAGAGTCCGATCAGCCAGTTTATCCAGAACAATCGAGTCCACGTGCTCAGACCCGAGACCGGCAATGCGCCGAACGTTTTCTACGTCGGCACAAACAAGGACGTGAGCTAATGGATGCCCTCTTTGACGCCTCGCCGTTCACCGGCTACGTCTATCCCAATGAGACGGTCATCTCGTGGACCGTCCTCATCGTGGTCTACCCCTATCTGACGGGGCTGGTGGCCGGCGCCTTCACCATTTCGAGTCTCTACCAGGTATTCGGGTTCCGACAATTGCGGCCGGTAGCACATTTCGCGCTGCTGGTGTCATTGTGTTGCATGGTTACCGTGCCGATGCCCCTACTGTTGCATCTCGGGCATCCGGAGCGCGCGTTCAATGCGATGATTACCCCGCATACGACCTCCGCCTTCGCCATTTTCGGCTACGCGGCCGCCTTTTACGTCATTCTCCTCGTGCTGGAGACCTGGTTCGTATTCCGGCCCCACATCGTACAACAGGCGCAACAACAGACAGGGCTCCTCGGGTGGTATTACCGCATTCTGTCGCTCGGATCTTATGACTTGTCCGAGAAGGCGATGCGCTACGACCGAAAATGGATCTACGCGCTGGCGATCATCGGCATTCCCGGCGCCCATGGCCTGCATGGCTATGTCGGGTTCGTGTTCGGTTCGCTGAAGTCGCGTGAGTGGTGGTCGTCGGATCTCATGCCGGCCATCTTCCTATTCTCCGCGATCATCTCCGGCACCGCGCTGGTGATCGTACTCTATGTCGTTTCCTGCCGGCTGCGCAAAGTCTCCGTTGATTTACTGTGCCTAAAGGTCATGGCGTATTCGCTCTGGGGGTTCATGATGTTCACCCTGCTGCTGGAGGGGCTGGAATTCGCCAGCCTGGTCTATCGCGGCCGGGAAGGGATCGAGATCATCATGGAATTCGTCAAGGGGCCGCTCATCATTCCCTTCTTTATCCTGCAATTCGGTGTCGGTTCGGTGCTGCCTCTCCTTGTGCTCACGCTCCTGATTTGGCGGAGCACCACCGGAAATGCCCTGATCTGGGGAGTGGCGGGGTGTGCAGTTCTGGTCCTGCTCGCGGTGTTGATGATGCGCTATAACGTCGTCATCGGCGGACAGGAAATCTCAAAGACCGGCAAGGGATTGCTGGCCTATCACCCGACCATTTTCGGCCGCGAGGGATTGTTGGCGGCGGGGGTGGTGCTGGCCGTTCCGATGATCTTGTTATTGGTGATGGTCCGACTGTTCCCGCCTTGGGAAGAGGCGGCACGTCCATCTTCATCTCCTGTCGGGGCGCGATAAATGTCAGCAGATGTGGCGTATGGACCGCCACACCGGCGGTTTTCCCACGCTCAATATCCGCTGCGAATCCGCACGCCCCGACTCCGTGACGCGACAACAAGCCTGCCGCGCGCCGGTTATTGGTCTACCAATTGAAGCCAATCGACGCTGCGATGAGATGGACGCTGTAATTCGGATTGTTCCAAGCGAGCCACGTCATATATCCCGTATTGGCATCCGTCGCCTGCATGTAATTCTGCATCAAATCGTTCTGCCAATTGCCAACGCCGTTACGTTCCCACGCATAGCGCAGTTTTACCGTCACGTTGCCCTTCCAGCCAAGTTGGCGGACTTTATCTTCATCAAGCTTGTATTTTAGGAGCGCGTCCAGCCGCTGGAACGTAGTCTTCACGTCCGGAAACTGTCCGCCGTCGGGAGTATGGCCGTCGGCGAAAATGATCGGCTGACTATTGACGGCACGTGAAAAGGTATAGCCCAGCTTCAAGTCGAGCTTGTTCGGGATCAGCGCATGGTCCGCTGCGACGATGAAAGTATTCACGTTGTCTTGGACATTGGCCGTGTAATAACTGTCGGCCGGAAACGGCGGGGGCGTGGCGGGCGCATCTTCGTTCATGCTGGTCGACGCCACGAGCTGGTTGCGATGCTCCCTCATATACGAGAACAGGAGCCTCGTGTCGGGAGTTACGGCATAAGCAGCTTCCACCCCGGCATTCCAGGAGTGGTTACGCAGCAAACCCAATTCGGTCGCCGGGTTAAGATTGAAATCATCGTTCCGCCAGCCCGCGGTCGGCGTGACGACGAAGTTCGGGGCTACATCGACCGCGACCGAAAACTTACCTATGTTCCTATCGCGATTGTCGAGAAAGAATTGCCGATAGGCGGTTGAGTAAACGTGGCCGTCATTGGGCATGGCTTCTGGCCATTGCACCGCTTTGACAAAGCCCGCGTAATCGTAAGTGTCATAGCGCCGCTGCGAGTAGGACCAGCTTCCGCGCGCGGTGATCCAGTTCGTCGGTTTCCAGTTGGCGTAAACCTTGCCGGAATTCTCGTTGGTGACATCGACGTCCTCGCGCCTCCGGTCGTAGCGCTCCCAGCCATAAGCGATGCCGACATTCCATTGCCGGGTCGGACGCCAGTTCAGATCGGCGCCGGCATTCTGCCTGGTGTAGGAGATCGAAAGACTCCGCACATTCGCCAAATCACCCCCGGAAAGGTGCGGCATAATATCGACTCCGACCCAATCCGGGAAATAAATCTCGGGCGTGTTGTTGGCGTAGTCGTAGTAGCGGTAGCTCAGCTTCGATTTAAGGTCGGGCGTGATCTGCGTCGTCATGACGTTGTTGGACAGGAGCGTATTGATGGCACCGTTCAGGCTCGAAGCCGGCAGCGCGGCGATACTGTTCCACGGCGCACCAGTAGGCGATAGACCAAGATCGGGATTGATGGTGAACGGCAGGAAGTTCTGGTTCTGCCGCATCATGGTGTAGGAGACTGTACCCATGTAGCGGCTCTTGGACGGCAGCTCCGCCCCCAGCGTTGCCGTGAGCGCGTTGGCCTGGTTGTCAGGCGGCAGCGACATGCGCGCGAAGTTATAGCTGCTTAGCTCGTCGACGGCGGGGGCGGGACACGCACTGAGGCCTCCCGAGTCCTGGCAGAACGGATTTTGCACCGTGTAGGAATCGTCGCGGTCCTTATAGACCGACCCATTATAGGCGAGCTTGAAATTGAACTTTTGCCCCCAGAACGACGTGCCCGCGTACTCGCCGTTCAGGCCGAAATTGTGGGTGGTATCGTTCACGGGCTTCGGAGCGTCAACGCGAACGCCGCTCTCACCGGCACTCATCACAACGCCGTCAACCTGCGTCCCGCTCCGGTGCATATTCGAGTAGTTGGCCTTGATGTCCCACGCATCCGTCGGCGTCCAGCGATATTCCGCCGATGCGGTGTCCCGCCGGATGCCGAGATCCGTCCGGTGCACGTTTGCATCGATAATTGACTTTACGGCCGCGGGGTCTCCGGGAGGTCCCAGCGGAATGACCGCACCGGCCCCACCGACACCAGTATAGAGCTGGTTTCCAATACCGGCCGGGAGGGTCAGCGCATTGGTTCCCACGCCGTTGTACAGCGTCCGGGCGCTCGTGCTGTAGACGTGCGGGGTTTGGTCCCACCCAAGCGTCAGATAATGTTCGCCGGCTTTCGACAGGTCGGCAAGATAACTTTGATCGCTGTAGCCGACGTTCTTGGCCCAAATATCGACCTGGTAGAGCCCGTTATTGCTGCCGGTCGCCAAATGAGCGCCCAGAAACGCTCCGGGCTTGATGGTGCTGTATTCATAATATTTGGCCAGACTCTTTCCGCCTTCGCTAGCGACGCCGTCCCGCTGCGGATTGTTCAGGAATATGCGCCCGCCGGCTTCAAGATAGCCCTGAAACCACCATACGTCGGGCGCGGGGGTCGCATTGTCAGGCGGTTGTGCCTGCGCTTCATTTGCGACCAGTGCGACGCCAATCAATAATGCGCCGGTCGCGCACGTGAGAAAAAGTCCAGCTCGAAGTTTCATTCCCCGCCCCTTATCACCAACGGCACCCCGTTTGCGATTTTCTCCGAACAACTCCTAACGTTGTAACAGCGCTCCCGCCGGGTGGTTCGAGCCATGGATCTGCGTGTGGCAGTTGTTGCACGCGCGGCCGAATGAGAACCTTGTGGCAGGACCGGTCGATATGCCCCCCTCATGGTCAAAGCCATGGCACTCGGCGCACAATCTCGGCCGCGAGACTTTCAGGAGAGATCCGTTGATCGAACCGTGCGGATCGTGGCAGTTCAGGCAGTTCTCGCGCACGGGTGCGTGCTCGAACAGGAACGGTCCGCGCTTCTCGGCATGGCACTTGTAGCAATTGTCGTTGACGGAGTTCTCGCGCAACAGGGCTTCCGTGAAGCTGCCATGCGGATTGTGACAATTCGAGCAGGTGATCTTGCCTTCGCGCAGCGGCATGTGTGACGAACGGGCCATTTGCGCGCGCTGATCCTTGTGACACTGGAAGCAAGTGTCCGGCTCGAACGCTGTCTTCAATTGATGCTTGGCCGACACGTTCTTCATGACCGTGTGGCAATTGGTGCAGGCCAGACCTCGCGTCTCGTGCGTGCTGCCGCTCCAATAGGTCCGGTCGCCGCGCTCATGGCAGGTGAGGCAAATGGCGTTGTTCTCGTCCGCCGTGCGCGATTGATCTTGCGGCCGGAACGAAATGATCCCACCCACGCCGCGTCCGCCGCCAGCTTTCACATGCGCCGACCCGGGACCGTGGCAGTTCTCGCAATCGAACTTGCCTTTTTGAGTCTTGCCGATCCTGCCCATGAGCGTCTTGCCGAACGACTCGGCTTGGCTCGCATGGCAGGTCAAACAAACCTTCGCCCCGACAAAGGTGGCTTCGACTGGGCCGCTTTGGCGCTTGGGCGTCGTCGCTTTCGAGGTTTTCGGTGTTTCGGCCTGCGGGGTGGAGCCCTTCTGCATGAACTCACGCAACGCTTCCAAAGCATTATCGGCTTCGGCGACTTTGAGCTCGGTGGCTCGATCCGGCTTAGGCTGGTCGGACCCAATCTTTAGAGCGAAATCACGCAGCGCCGAAATACCGTCATCAATGGATTTTGACTGTTCGACCCTGACCAATTTCGTTTGTTCGGCCCCGATCAGTTGAACGAAATTAGTGAGCGCCAAATAGGACGCATCCGCGAGGCGCGTTTGTTGGTTGAATTCTTGGGTTCCGAGCGGTTCGGGGCTGACGCGCGTTGAATTTTCGGGGCTGGTTGATTTGGGCTGGTCGGTACCGATCTTTTGAATGAACGCGCGAAGAGCGAAAGAAGCATCGTTCGAAGAATTGGGCCCGTCAGCCTTGGCCACGTAAACGAACCCAAACAACGCCCAGCAAACCAATCCCGATATTACGAACGGTCTCAGTTTTCCAATCGAACTAATTACATTCGTATTACCCAATTGACTCCGGTCGGCGCGATCGGCGGCGAGCCGGCGGTAATTCGAATTTTTCATTAAAACGCCCCCGCGTCTGGCTTTCTTATCTCACATTGTCGTGCGAGTTTCGCCGTTTTTTCAAGCGGTCGTTCCAAGTGGGCTTGAAGAGATCGTTGATAACCCCTCCGGTTGATAACCCCTCCATTGGTAAGTCATTGAAAGTTCAGCAATATTGATTTCTTGTCAAATTCATCGATCCGAACGGGATTGGAAAATAAAAGTTGTTGGGTGTGACAAAAAACACACTGAAGACAGGCGCTAATTTTTAGGAGGAATTCAGGGCAGATGGGGAGTGGTGGTACTTGTTCGGCAATCGGCGCGATTCGTCCATGACATGCAAACAATGCGAGGTCGTTACCTCAAGCATGGACACGTTCCAAACTCTTGATAACGACCGACGCCGCATATAGTACGGCCTGGAAAACGGCCAAAAGGATCTCTCGCACATCATCCGCGGAGCGACGGGTGAAGGCTGCCACGACAGCATGAGCAACGCAGCGTACAAGGGTCGAGCAGTCGGCGCGCTGATAAAATCGGTGATCGACGGCAAGGGGGCGATGAAACCACGGGCCGGTAACCCGGCGCTCAAGGACGACGACATCCGCGCCGCCGTGGCCTACTACATCAACAAATAGAACTGTCCACCCTGTTGGTCGTCAGATAATTCTGGCGCGCCTGACGGCCGTGGCGGAGTTTTTGATCTGTCCATAGACTCCAAGACGGCTCTCTCGCAAATGGCGATTTGCGCAAACGACGACATCCAACTTGGCGCCCCGCCACTTGCACGGTGCAAGGACAGCAGCAGCATTGTCATTTGGTTTCACGCGAATTGCGCCACATCGCACAAGACTTGCGCTACTTACGATGATATCGCGCCATCGGTGGCGCCGGCTGGTCTTTTTCTACCTCGTCTGGATCAAAGCTCTACGGTTTTATTCCGAGCGGTACGCACGACCGCCGCTTGTCCATCTGCTCATTTATTTCTGTTCTTCTTGAACTTTTCGCCGGCTGGTTTGAGTTTGCCCCCTCCGCCCGGATTGACGTGGCACACGCCACAGGGCTTGCCCGTCTTTTGTGCGAATTCCGGTTTGGCAATACTCGCTTGAGGCGCCAAAACAACTGCCAGGAACAAGAGACACGCCGTTAACATCCCCACGACCACGACAAGCGGCTTCGTTGCGGAGATCATAGCAACACCTTCCTTTCATCGTCGAATGTCGCGGGCGCGATCGTTCGAATCCACCATCAATATAAAAATCCGGATAGAGCTTTGACCGCGATCAATGCGCGATGACGATCGACGTTAGCGTCGATGGTGAGTCTATCGCAATACTCAAGCACGATTTCAGCTCTGTCCGGAAGCGGACTGCCCGTGTTTGGGTCCGGCCGCACTCATCGCCTCTCGACAACCGATACCGCATCGCGGGAGCGCTTCCGCCTGCTGGCAAAAATGATCTCACGATTGTTCAAAACAAGCCGAAACTCGCGTACTTTTCTTGTATTTTTCCTTGCCCTTTTTGATCTAGATTAAAGCCTGTTTTTTGCATCGCAATATAATGTATTTTGCTTGGATGCGGGAGCGTATCCAGGTCTTACGGCCTCACGCGGCGGCAACGCCGCGGGGGGCTGTTTGCTTGGCGCCGTGGCTTGCTTGGCGCCGCGGCGCGACTGCCTGACTGTGCCATAAAAGTCGCAGTCTTCGTAATAACACTAAAAATCTGCGTTTGATCCGTTGACTTGTACATTTGGCAATTGCATTTTTTTCAAACGCTCCCGAATATTTCCACGCTACGCATGCGAACCAACGCATGTCATAGGGCGGGGGGCATTTTATGGCTTGCGTTTTTCGCCGCGCTTACCGGCGGTGTAGCAATCTGGCCAGCGCGGCTTTCGGAAACATCTTCCTCACGAAGAAACTGATTTTGTTTTTTGCTGTACTTTTGTGCAGTGCGCTCATTGATTTTTCCCAGCCGCTGAGTGCCGCCGACGGAAAGTCTCTCAGCGAGGCTTTTCCCGATGGCATTTATTCGGCGTTAGCTGGGTTTGCCAAAGAAAATGAGATCGCGCCGCGCGCGTTGCGGACCGCTGTAACCCTCGAACGCAAAATTGACGACGGGAATTATTCCGACGGCGTGTCTTCCGAATTGCTCAATTTCGTTGAAAAGATCGAGGCGGAAAAGCCCGCGCTCCTAAAGGTCAACAGACCTGAATTGCCGAATGATTCCTATCATGCCGCACTGCGCGGCGCGCCCGATCCCGGGAGCGCCACAAAAGCCGGATCCGGCGACGATGCTTATTCGGCATTGCTGGAGTTCGCGCGACAGATCGGCGTCCCCGAGCAGGAATTGGCCAAGCCCGAGCCGCTGCAATTGGCCGCAGTCGCAAAGAACCCGGTGGCAAAGCGCGCGCCCGCTGCTGACACCGATCCCACTTACGTCGGATCGCAGACCTGTCTGAAATGTCACTCGAGCCAAGCCGCGCAATTCGGCGAAACCTTGATGGGTCGCATCGGCAAGACTCAAAAAGGAAAGTTCGAGTGCGAAAACTGCCATGGCCCCGGCTCGGCGCACGCCAAGGCCGGCGGCGGGCGCGGCGTCGGCGGCATCATTTCGTTCCGGCCGGAAGATAAGTCGCGCACGGCCGCAGAGAACAACGCCCTGTGCCTCGGCTGCCACGACAAGGGTGATCGGACTTTGTGGCAAGGCAGCACGCATGAAATGCGTGAAGTTGCGTGCACCAATTGCCACACCATCATGAAAGCCGTGTCGCGCAAAAATCAGCTGAAAACAGCGTTCCAGCCGGATACCTGCTTTCAATGCCACAAGAACAAGCGCGCGGAAATGTGGCGTACGGCGCATATGCCCGTGCGCGAGGGCAAGATCACCTGCACGAATTGCCATAACCCGCACGGGAGTTTCTCGGAGTCCCTGCTTAAACAAGCCACGGTCAACGACAACTGCTATCAGTGCCACGCGGAAAAGCGCGGTCCGTTCCTGTTTGAACACGCGCCGGTACGCGAGAACTGCCTCAACTGCCACGATCCGCACGGCTCTACCAACGAATTCATGTTGAAGATCTCACGGCCGCGGCTGTGCCAGCAGTGTCACATTCCAGGCTCCGGGCATCCGGGCAACCCACGCAATCCTGTCTCGGTCTTTGGGATCAACCGCGAGTGCCAGAACTGCCATTCGAAGCACCACGGCTCGAACAGCCCATCGGGCGCCCGGTTCCAACGCTAAAAGAGTGTCGAAAAATCGCGTGGCAGGACATTTGCGGGGCTGAAATCCAAAGTGTTGAAACGAGTTGAAGGTATCCGCGAGGGGCAAGAGATATGACCGCTCCAAATCGTATTTTGTCGGCCGGATTGGCGATGGCTGCGCTGACCGCCGTATCGTTCCCAGCGACCGCCGCGGATCAAATTGTAAAAGCGCCGGCGGCGGTCGTAGAGAGCGGATGGTATTTTCACGGCGAGGTCGAGGCCGGATGGCGCACATTCATCGACCGCCCGCCCACCGGCTTCGGTCGCGCGCCGGCTCCGGACAATTGGCTAACGCCGCGGACAAGCGACAGTCGGGCGAAATTTGAAGAATACGGCGCCATCAAGCCAGGCCCGTTTCTCGACACTTTGCACCTCTGGGGCGGCAGCAAGGACGGACTTTACGGCATCGACTTCTGGGCCAAGAATATCGGTTACAATAATCAGAGTTATTATCTCGACCTCTCGAAGGCCGGCGAGCACTACCTCTCTCTTGGCTGGGATCAGATACCTCATCTCATCAGCACCAGCGGCAAGACGATCTTTGGTGGCGTGGGCACAACCAGTCTGACCGTCAACGACACGCTGCAGGGCAACCTGCAAGCCAATGCGCGTTGCGCCACCTCAAGCCCCACCAGCCCTGCGCCTTGCAATGCTGCCGCTGGCGCAACCGCTCGTGCCAACATCGAGGGCTTCATTAATAGCTCCGCCACCAGCCTCACGCTCAGCACGCTGCGGGAAAAAGCCTTCGTCGACTATAAGTACACGCCAGAGTCGAATTGGGAATTCAAGGTCGATTACTCGAACGAGCACCGCACCGGTACCCGGCCGATTGGCATAAACTGGGGGTACAATTTCAATGCGGCTCCCGGCTTCGCTTCCAATATTGTCGAATCCATACTGCCGCTCGACGATCGGACTCAGAATTTCAACGCCACCGCGCAGTATCTCAGCGCGACCCCCTGGGGCAAGCAATGGATTGCCAGTCTGAAATATTCCGGGTCCTTCTATGACAATTCTCTCAAGTATCTCGAAGCGGAAAATCCGTTCTGCATTACCTGTACGCTTCCCGGCGGCGCGGGCGATCGCGGCCCCAATCTGCTGCGCTGGTCGACGGACCCCAGCAATTCGGCCCATGCCGTCACATTGAACAACGCGATCGATCTGCCTTGGCAGAGCCGTTTTACGAGCACCGTTCAATACAACATGATGCGGCAGAACGATCCGTTCGTGAACACGGCGACCAACGGCCTCGTTCCGGCTGCGCTTCCGGCCACGAGCGCGAATGCCGAGGTCAATACGCTGCTGGCAAACAACGTATTGACGACGCTGCTCACCAAGGATCTGAAGTCAACATTCCGCTATCGCTATTACGATATCGACAATCGCACGCCGGAATTGTTGTTCACCAACTATATCCGGGCCGACAGCAACGTCTCGGCGACACCGAGAAGAAACCTCGCCATCGCCTATACCAAGCAGAACGCGAGCGGTGAATTGAATTGGCGTGCGTTCCCATGGATGAGGTTCGGAGGCATATATGCTTGGGAGCAATATGATCGGACTCGGCGCGACGCCAACGTCACCAACGAGCATTCCGGAAAGTTCTATATGGACGGCGAGCTTTGGGCTTCAACGCAGTGGCGTGGCAGCGTGATGTACGCTCAACGACGTTATGACAGTTACGATGAGGCAGCATTCGTTGCAGATATTGGGCTTCTGTCGGCGGACAATTTGGCTCAAGCGCGCAAATTCGACATGGCGAACCGTGATCGGTTGAAGATCGAAACTTTCCTCGATGTTCCGATCAACAATAATCTGACGATCACGCCAACACTTGGTCTGCGAAATGACGATTATCCAATTGACGTAGTCAATCAGCTCGGCGTGTCAAAGGATAACGGCTGGAATGCCGGCGCCGATCTCTCTGCGCGGCTCAGCCCTGATATTCGTGTCATGTTCTCCTACATGTACGAGGAGAGACTGCGGAACATGGCGAATTCCGGTGTTGCTCCGACGGGGGTCGCCACCCCAAACAACATTTGGTCCAGCAACATCGTACAACGCTACAATACTGTCATCACCGCCCTGGATTGGAAAGTAATACCGGAGCGGCTCGACCTCCGGTTTGAATACCTGCTTGCGTTGGGGAGCGAGGCTAACGCCACCAACCCATGTTCGTCTGGAGCCGCCGGCTGCACTGGCGGGGGCACGGGGGTGACGACCACGCAGTTCCCGACCGAGAAGAATAGCTTCCAACGGTTTAGCACCACTGCCCGGTATTTGGTCGATCCAACAATCGTTAGCCAAATGGGCTGGAAGGGTGAGGTCATTGCTAAGGTACGGTATATCTACGAGCGCAATCACACTCAGAACTGGGCGATCGACAATATGACGCCCTACATCCCGACCGCGGATCAGACAGTTGACTTGACGGGTGGCGGCCGCTCCATCTTCCTTGCCTATATCAACCCCAATTACACCGCGCAGATTATCGCGATGACGCTTGCCTTCAGGTGGTAGTTCGATAGCGCGCTAAAAATCTCGGCGGCGTCGGGCGGGCAGTTCCCGCCAGTCACCTCGACGCTGCATCGGGTGGACGCGCAGGCGAAATATATGTTCGATGAAGAAACCGTTCGCAGACTTGGCTGGCTCGGCAGTGCTGCCATCAAGGTACGCTATGTCTTTGAACGAAATAGCGTCACGAATTGGCAGAACGACGTAATGCAAACCTACATGTATACGTCGGCATTGTCCGGCGTCGGATACATGACCTGGCTTGCCTGGAACAATCCCAACTATGACGTTCACCTGATTTCCGGTTCACTCATATTCACTTGGTGAGCGGGCCGTTCGATCAGAGAGCCAGGGCGGCATCGCGCGGCGGTGCCGCAAGGCGTGTCCACGCCTCCGTTGATCTGCCGCAAAGACGTTGATCGTCTCAAAGTCAAAAATACTTTGATAGAGGCTCTGACTTTCGAGGAGGAGTTAGGGCAGTTGGCGGCATTTGTCCGGCGATCGGTGCGATTCGTCCATGACATGCAATCGATGCAAGACCATCACCTCAAGAATGGACGCATTCCAGACTCTTGATAAAGACCGACGCAGGATATAGTAGGTCCTGGAAAACCGCCGAAAGGGTCTCTCGCACATCATCCGCGGAGCGACGGGTGAAGGCCGCGGACAAGCCGCGGTAGCTTATGGCAATCGAGGCGGGCGGCGATAGGTTGAGTGAATTTAGCAGCATTTCTGGTAAGGGAGAGGCCCTATGAAAAAAGCCACGAAACCTCTAATCGGGGCCGCGACCGGACTTGTGGTCGTGACGCTGCTCGGCGTGGAAATAGCGGCTCCATGGAGCAGAGCCTGCGCCGCTCAAGAACAAATTAGTTTTGCCGAGGAGATTCTCCCGCTCTTGCAGTGGCGTTGTGCCAGTTGCCATCAGGCTGGCGGAGCGGGTTACGACAAGAGCGGCCTTGACCTTACATCGTATGCGGGCGTCATGAAGGGCACCAATTTCGGCCCAATGATCATTCCCCGTGAGCCTGAAAGCAGCAATTTGATGTTGCTGTTGGATTGGCGCGCTGCGCCGGCGCTACGCATGCCGCATGGGAAAAAGAAGCTGTCGACATGCGATCGCGATACCATTCGAGCCTGGATTCGGCAGGGCGCCAAAGATAATTGACACTCTAAAGCATGGGGATTTCGGGTCGCGCGCGTAAGCGCTGGCTTCGATCGGCAAATACGTTGCGCGCATGCGTTACACCGCGTTTTTCGCGGGCCGCCTGCCTCGGTAGCGGCACGAATCGCGCGAGGAGCCGCCGCGCACGATATCCCGGTATGGCAATATCAGCATCGCACGTGCCACTTTCGGAGCAACCAAATAGCTCTTCCCGAATGACCGGTGGCTGCTAATTTGGGGTGGTTTGGTCGCAGAAGACTCCAAGCCGCTGCCGCTCGGTGAATGAGAACGGCGTAAAATCGGAATAAAAATTTGGAAACGATGCATTTGCGGGCGTAGTTCAATGGCAGAACGGCAGCTTCCCAAGCTGCATACGAGGGTTCGATTCCCTTCGCCCGCTCCAATCTTCACCGCTCGCGGTGAAGATTGCCACGCCGAAGTTGCGCAGCAACGAAGGCGGGCTTACTGCTCGGGTCGACGAGCAAACCGGTAAAAATGCGCGAAAGCAGGCTTATTCCCCGACTCCAACCTGCACGCTCGCGCGTTGTGCATGCCCGCGGGCCGGAAAATAGGGTATCGGCCGTCGGCCACCTGAGGTAAAAATTGACATTGGAAAGCGTCGGCGCGCGAAACTCGCCGCGACTTGATGGGAGAGAACAATGCTCGAGCGCGTGCCCGCAAAGCCTTATCGCGAGCTTGAAGAGATCACCATCAAAACCGATACGCGCGACATCCTCTCGCATGCGACCAAGCAGGCGGAGAGCTACGAGGACTATTTTCTGGTCGACATCGACGCGCACGTGACCGAGACCCAATTCTGGCCCGAGATCATCGCGCTGATCGACAACGACGTGATCCGCCAGATGGGCGAGGCCGGCCTCGCCCGCGGCGCCAACACGGCGCTTCTGAATACCGTGCCGGGCATGACCTACCAGTACCTCTACGGCCGCATACCGCACCAGGCCGGGCTCTACGAGCCGGTCGAGAAGAACGGCGCGCACCACTTCACCGAGCTGGCGCGCCGCGCCATGGACGCCATGGGCCTCGACTATCAGATCGTGTTTCCGACGCCGATGCTCACGCTCGGCATGCATCCGCAGGACGACATCGAGGTGGCGCTGTCGAAGGCCTATAATCGCTGGCTGGTCGAGCGCATCCTGCCCGAAGACGAGCGGCTGAAGGGGCTGATCTATCTGCCCTTCAATACGCCCGAAGCCTGCATCGAGCTGGTGAAGCAGTATGCCGACAACGACGATGTGATCGGCTACACGGTTTGCTCCACTCGCAACAAGCCGGTCCACCACAATTCCTACATTCCGCTCTATGCCGCGATAGAGGAAATCGGCAAGCCGCTGGCCTGGCATTCCGGCTTCAACTGGGGCGATCCGTCGTTCGCGCAGCTCAATCGCTTCATTTCCATGCACGCGCTGTCATTCGTGCATTACAGCCTGATCCATATGACCAATTGGATCATCAACGGGCTGCCCGAGCGCTTCCCGAAGCTCAAGCACGTCTGGGTCGAAAGCGGGCTGGCGTGGATCCCCTATCTGATGCAGCGGCTCGACCACGAGTACATGATGCGCAGTTGCGAGGCGCCGATGCTGAAGCGGCTGCCGAGCGAATACATGCGCGACATGTACTACACGACCCAGCCGCTCGAACGCTCCAACCTCAAGCTCACGCAGTGCGCGATGGAAGCCTGCAACGCCGAAACGCAGCTGCTGTTCGCGTCGGACTGGCCGCATTGGGATTTCGACCCGCCGTCCTCGATCATGACGCTGCCGTTCCTTTCCGAGCAGGCCAAGCGCAATATTCTCGGCCTCAACGCGGCACGGCTGTTCGACCTTCCGGTGCGCCGGCTGCGGCCGAAGGCCAAGGACGTGCTGGCGTCACGACCGGGAGTGTCGTAGGCGACGCGTCGCCTATTTTATCGCAAAACGCGATATTGACTTGACCCGATTATCGCGCTACGCGATAATTGAATAATGAAGGCGATCGTCTTTACTCCCGCCGCCGCGCGCCAATGGGCCAAGCTGTCCGCAGCTACTCGAAACCGCATCGACAACCGCCTGACTGAATTCGCGGAAGACGGCAAAGGTGACGTGAAGAAGCTCAAGGGACGTGCCGGATGTCGCCTTCGGATCGGAGATTGGCGTGTGATCTTCTTCGAGGATCAAAATAGCATCGTCGTTGCCGCGGTTGGACATCGGCGAGAAATTTACGACTGAGAGAACGTCATGACTGTTCGATTCCAGAAGACTGCGAAAGGCGAAATCGCGATTTTGTCCCGCAAGGATTACGATGCGCTCGTTGCCAAGGCGGCGGAAAGCGATGAGGACGCCGGAACCGCGCGCATCGTCGCGCGGGCACGGAGAGACATTGCGGGGGGTGCGCCGCTCATCCCGAAAGAGATCGTGGATCGAATCGCCGGCGGCGAAAATCCCGTTCGCGTATTGCGCCAGTGGCGCGACGCCACGCAAATGTATCTCGCCGATAAGACCGACATCGGGCAAGGATACATTTCGGACATTGAAACCGGCCGCCGCAAAGGCACGACCGCGGCGTTAAAGCGGATCGCCAAGGCGCTCGACGTGCCACTCGATCTATTGGCGTTATCGCACTGACGCCGCATCGGTCCAGGTGCCGCATCGAGCGGTTGTCCCGGCCGCCAATCGATCCTATGTGTTAGCTTGTTCTGGAACACAACTATGCGCGAGACATCCATTCCGACATCACGCATACCGCGCCTGGTCACGGCGGCGTTGACGGCTGTCGTCATCGTGCTTGTCGCCGCCGCCGTGGTGATGTGGGCGCATTACGGCACGGCAGTATTCTACGAGATTATTCTGGCCGGCCTTGCCACCTGCTTCTGATGATCATGGAATTTGCACAATGAAGACCGGCATACCGCGCGTCGCCCTCGTGCTCGGGGCTTTTCTCGCGGGACTGCTGCTCTGCATCGGAGCGATTCTTTGGATCGCCGGCAATGGACCGACGTCAATCGTGACGCAGCCGTCGGCGGTCGGCGGCGCGTTCCAACTCACCGATCAGGACGGACGCGTCGTCGGCGACGAAACCTTGCGCGGCAAGCCGTTCCTGGTGTTTTTCGGTTTTACCCATTGTCCCGACGTGTGCCCAACCACGCTGTTCGAAGTGTCCGAGGTCATGCGCCGTCTGGGACCGGACGCCGAGCGCACCGCGGCCCTGTTCATCACTGTCGATCCGGAGCGCGACACCCCGGAAAAGATGAAGGAATACCTGTCGAGCTTTGATCCGCATTTGCGCGGGCTCAGTGGCGACGCTGCTACGATGGCGGCGGTCGCCAAGAAATTTCGCGTTTACTACAAGAAGGTTCCGCTCGACGGTGGCGACTATACCATGGACCACACCGCGCTCGTTTACCTGATGGACAAGCAAGGCCAATTCGTCGCGCCATTCAACCTGAAGCGCACGCCTGAATCCGCCGCCGCGGAGCTGAAGAAATATCTTTAGCGTCGGATCGAGCGGCTGGCTCTAGTCGCAAGCCGAGACGTCTTGGCAAATCCATGCTCGGTCTTGTCCCAGCGATGGGGTTGGTGCAGGTACTCAAACAGCGCACGCCAAGCCGCAAGCGACAGCAGCAACCAAAGCACCGGCATAAGAACCAGGATCAAGGCGTACGACGAAAGCCTGCGTCGCAGCAGCCCGACCGCGGCCAATGTCACCGATGCCGCGTAGCCCGCGATCAGCGTCAGGCTATACAAAATGGTCAATACAGCCGACGCGAGGCCCTGCCCGAACACCGCGCTTCCGTCGACGGCCAGGTTGTAAGCAAGCGCCGCCATGAACAGCGGATGCACCAGGGACGCCAGCACCGTGCCGCCAACCACCAATTGAAACGTGGCGAAGCCTGAAATCCCCAATTCGCGCGCGAGCTTGAGCGGGGCGCGCATGTGAACCATCCAGGTTTGAATCCAGCCCTTGAACCAGCGCGTGCGCTGGCGCAGCCAAGGCATCAGCCGACTGGGAGCTTCCTCGTAGGTCGTGGAGGCAATGACACCGGTTTGAAAGCCAAGGCGCGCCAGCCGCGTTCCAAGGTCGGCATCCTCGGTCACGTTGTAGGGATCCCACCCACCGACCGACCGCAACACGTCGGCGCGAAAGTGGTTCGACGAACCGCCCAGCGGCAGCGGCAGGCGCCATGCCGACAACGCCGGCAGAAATACGTCGAACAACGCGCAATATTCCGCGGTGAACAGGCGCGTCAGCCAGGAGTCCGCCGTGTTGTCGATCGTCAATCGGGCCTGCACGCATGCGATCCCGCCGCCGCTTCGGCGAAAGCGGGCCACGGCGCGCCGTAGCTGGTCCGGCGCCGGTCGATCCTCGGCGTCGTACACGGCGACATAGGCGCCGCGCGCGAACGCGAGCGCGGCATTGAGCGCCTTCGGTTTGGTGCGCGGCCCATGTTTGGGTGCGACAACAACGTGGTAGTGCGGCGCGAGATCGAGCCGGGCAATGGCCAGACGCGTCGCGACGTCTTCCGCTTCGACGACAAGCTTGATGTCCAGCTTTTCGCGTGGGTAGTCGATTGCGTTGAGCGCATCGACGAGCCTGCGTGTCACGGCGGCCTCACGATAGAGCGCGACGATGACGGTGTATTTCGGCAGCTCGTGCTCTGGGATCGGCGGATCGCGATCCTGCAAGTCATCGAGCGTTGCAAGGGCAACCGTGCGAAGTGCGATCCAGGCGACAAAAAACAGCGCGAACGCCGTGGCGGCGACGGCATGCGCCGTCGCGGGCGCTATCAGGACCGCCGTCAACGACAGCGCGCCGGCGGCAAGCCAAGGCATCTGAAACGTCCGCCGCCGCCTTCGCGGAGCCGCAGAATATTGTGGCCGGGTCATCCGTAATTCGTCGGCCGCCTTGCGGGCGAGGGCCTTGGCGCAATGCCGGTCGACAAATCGCTGCAAGCAGGCAGCCGACGTCAGTCGCATCCGGTCCGCAAAATCGCCGCCCGGCGCAAGCTGGCAAAGCCGGCGTGCGGCCTGATTTTGCGGGGCAACCACAGTAACTGATTGCATGCCGTCGCGCAGCGGCAGCAGTCCGGCCGATACAGCGCGTAGCAGGCTTTCGTCGTCTAGCGGGCAGGCCCCGCGCGGCCGCTCATCGAGGCGTTCAAACGGTATGCCAATATGGCGCGCCAGTACCGCGACGTAGGCATCTTCGCTGATGGCGCCCTGCGCGATCAGGACGCGCTCCGCCCCAATGCCAAGCTGGCGTGCGCGCCGCTCCGCCTGTGCAATCACATGCACCGGCAGAATGTGGCGGACACATTCGAGCTCCGGACAGGCGGTCAGCGGCTGCCGCAGGTGCCGCGCTGGCGGCTCGATGTCGCGGCGAGCAGGCGGCGCGATCGGACGCAGCCGGGCCAATTTGGCCGTGCTGTGGAACTCTAACGCCACCCCAACCCCACTATGACGCTGATGCGTTCGCTGCGTTTTTGTCTATAACCGGATGAGCTGAACGAACCCAATGTCGACGCAACCACCGGATGCGTAGAAATTCAAAACTACCGTGGTGCAGTATGCAAGTAAATGCCCGTCATTGGTGTGGCCGCGCAGCCTGCTCGGTCGTCCTGCTTGCGGCCGCGCTGGTGGCGACCACGACTGAGGGTGCCCTCGCGCAGCGCAGCGGGTTAGAGGCTACTTCCGTGCCGAATTTTTGGGATTTGCGCCGACGCCCGGAGCGGCCCGACCTGTCACGCGTCACCTTGATCCGTTTCGTGACCGAGGTGGACTATCCGCCCTTCAATTACGCCGGCTCCGACGGCAACCCCACGGGCTTCAATGTCGAACTGGCGCGCCTGATCTGCGATGAACTGAAGATCGCCTGCACCGTTCAGATGCGACGCTTCGATACGCTGTTCGATGCACTGGCGGAAAACCGCGGCGACGCCGCCATCGCGTCGATCGCGGTGAGCGCGCAGACACGCGAACGCGTCGATTTCTCGGAACCCTACTACCGTCCTGTTGGGCGGTTTGTGGCGCGCCGGCAGGCAACGATCGGCGATATTTATGTCGAGCAGCTTGAGGGCAAGAAGATCGCCGTGGTCGCCGGCACCGCGCATGACGAATATGCCCGTGCGTTGTTCACCGAAGCCGAGATACGCCGCTATGGCACGATCGAACTTGCGCGCGAAGCGCTCCGGCGCGGCGAGGTCGACCTGATGTTTGGCGACGCGTTCGGGCTGGCATTTTGGCTGAACGGCAGCGATTCGGCGAATTGCTGCATGTTCGTCGGCGGCCCGTTCAGCGAAAGCCGCTTTTTTGGCGAGGGCATCGGCGTCGCAGTCAAACGCGGCAACGATACGTTGCGGCAGGCGTTCAATTGGGCGCTGTTCAGGCTATGGGAAAAGGGCAAGTTCGCCGAACTATGGCTGCGGTATTTCCCGGTAAACCCATATTGAAAGATGACGGGCGCAGCCACATGGGGATGTATCACGTGCGGCCGCGGATATCTCGGGGTTGATCGCCGCTATGCGAAGCCGCAAATGATGTGCCGCGCTGGCTCGACGTGAAAGATGACTGGTCCAAGATACCGATGACGACCAACGCCGATATTCCAGCCGTCACGCTGCGCGAACTGGCCGAGCATTCGAATGCGTGGCCGTTCGAGGAAGCGCGCAAGATCGTTGCGCGGCTCAAACGCCATCCCAAGGACGAGATCATTTTCGAAACCGGTTACGGCCCATCGGGCCTGCCGCACATCGGTACGTTCGGCGAGGTCGCACGCACCACCATGGTTCGCCATGCTTTCCGCGTGCTGACCGACGACAAGATCCGCACCCGGCTGATCGCGTTTTCCGACGACATGGACGGGCTGCGCAAGGTGCCCGACAACATCCCGAACAAGGAACTGGTCGCGCGGCATCTCGGCAAGCCGCTGACCAAAGTGCCCGATCCGTTCGGCACCCACCCAAGCTTCGGTGAGCACAATAATGCGCGGCTGCGCGCGTTCCTCGACACGTTTGGTTTCGAATACGAGTTCATGTCGTCAACCGCCTGCTACACCTCTGGGCGCTTTGACGCGGCGTTGCTGACCGTGCTGCAACGTTTCGACGCGGTGATGGAAATCATGCTGCCGTCGCTGCGCGAGGAGCGCGCGCAAACCTACTCTCCATTTCTGCCGCTGTGTCCGCGCACGGGCGTCGTGCTGCAAGTGCCGATTGTCGCGCGCGATGTCGCGGGCGGCACCATCACCTACGATGACCCCGAAACCGGCGAGCGCATGACGACGCCGGTCACCGGCGGTCGCTGCAAGCTGCAATGGAAGCCGGATTGGGCGATGCGTTGGGTGGCTTTCGGCATTGTCTACGAGATGGCCGGCAAGGACCTGATCGACTCAGTGAAGCTGTCCGGCGAAATTTGCCGCGCGCTCGGCGGCCTGCCGCCGGAAGGTTTCAATTACGAGCTGTTCCTCGACGAGAACGGGCAAAAAATTTCAAAATCGAAGGGCAACGGCATCACCATCGACGAATGGCTGCGCTACGCCAGCCCGGAGAGCCTTTCGCTGTTCATGTACCGCGAGCCGAAGGCGGCAAAGCGGCTTTATTTCGACGTCATTCCGCGCCACGTCGATGAGTATTATCACTATCTCGACGGCTATGCGCGTCAGGAGGCCAGACAGCGCCTCTCCAATCCGGTCTGGCATATTCACGCGGGCAAGCCGCCCACGAGCGACATGCCGGTGTCCTTCGCCATGCTGCTCAGCCTGGTGACGGCATCGAACGCGGAGAACGCCGAGACGCTGTGGGGCTTCATCGGCCGCTATCGGCCGGGCGTTACGCCGCAAACTCACCCTAAGCTCAACGCGCTGGTCGAGTATGCGATCCACTACTTCCGCGATTTCGTGCTGCCGGAAAAGAAATTCCGCGAGCCGGCCGACAAGGAACGCGCGGCATTGATCGACCTGCGCGACGCGCTGGCGCAATTGCCGGAGAACGCCAGCGCCGAAGCCATCCAGGATGTCGTCTATGAGATTGGACGGCGCGAGCCGTTTCTCGACATGTCGGGCAAGATCAAGACCAAGGATGGCAAGCCGGGCGTGTCGCTCGACTGGTTCAACATGCTCTACCAGGTGTTGCTCGGTCAGGAAAAAGGCCCGCGCTTCGGCTCGTTTGTTGCCGTCTATGGCCTGAAGAACACCGTCGACATGATCGACGGCGCGCTGGCGCGCAGC